>JAEXYZ010000011.1 GCA_023405135.1 Bacillota bacterium
CCGAGTAGTTTGTCAAAGGCTCTTTTCACTTTGACAAGCTACTTGGGATGTGGAACACTCCATGAATGGTTGTTGCGCAGAACAAAAACTTAATTTTTTTGTGTCCAAAATCTTGACGTAGATCCACTTTTTGCCCTGGAGATAATTTTTCTAAAGGTTTACCTTTAAACTCAATAAAATAATTCACGTCAAAATAATCATCGAAAATCCAGTTATAAAAATCTTTAATTGTAAAACTACTTTTCATTAAATTATCTTTTGTACGTTTTTCTCCAAAAACATATTTAACAAAGGAATCGCCTTCAACAACATCTATAAAGCTTGTCAAAGAATCTAAATTATCTCTATCAAGATCAATACTATCTATTTGCTCAACTTGTGAGAAAATAATATCTTGTAATGCTTCTAATATTTTTTCTTGAGAATTTCCAACTCTATGATTAATAATCGCATTTTCTTTATCCAGGAACTTATTTTTATTGAATTCTATTTTTACTTTAAACGTTATATTATTATTTGACTCTAACTCAGATTTTAACCCCATATATTTTTCTTTTTGATTAATTTTTATTAAAATTATTTCTTTATAATGATTTTTTCTTTGCTTTTTTAATTCCAAGATTTGCTCTTTTATTTTTTCAATAGACGCCAGTTGGCTCATGAAATTTATAATAAATAGACGGCACATTTTGAAATTCGGCTAAACCTTTTATAATCATTGCTCTTTCAACTGAAATATCCATCATTTGAACTAACTGGTCGATAGTATGAGTATGATTTTACTTATTTTTACTTTAGCTTTTCGAAGTTTTGTTTTTTTCATTTTGTGTTAGTGGCAACTTTGGATTAAAACTCAAATACTTCCTCCTTTAAATATGTATGTTTATTTAGTAATTCTTTATCTTCCTGTGAAAGTCCTTCCTCAACAAAATGGTCCGATTATGGAATAAGAAAAAATCCTGCATATCAACACAGGATTTTCAATCAAACTTTATTATAAATTAAATTATCAATCTTTGTTTTAAATAATCAAATTTTGTTTTAAACGATCAATCCTTTTTATAAAACTACACACGGTTCTTTGATAACTTCCCCTCCCTCTCTATAAGAACGCAAAATTATAGAAAAACAATTATCTATTTCGTATCTTCTGTTTGCACAATGTTTCCTGAGTCTTTAAAAACGTTTCAATTTGCCCTAACAATCCAAATGACAAATTCCAGCTCGAAGTCAAATTTTGAGGTTCTTTATTAAGTACATTTAAATACGCGACTAAATCATCCATTAACGGATTTTCGTCAATAAATACATTCCCTTTATGTCCATCAAAACTCTTAATAAAGAAATGTCCTTCTTCACATCTGAATAAAAGATGAATATTTCCTTGTGTTCGAAAAAGATAATCTATCTTTGCTGGAATACGATGCTGAGAATTAATGACGAATTCTGTTGTTTCGTATTCATCATTATCATTTACTTCAATCGTTGTAATTAAATGCGAATAATCAAAGTTACATACTGAACAATTTAGTGTATCTTTCATAATCCTCGCCTCCAATGTGTTTTAGATTGATGAATTGTTTTGCTTTCCTCTATTTATATTACCATAATTTGTAATTAATTGAAAGAAATAGATACAAACGTTTGTTCTTGACACTGCTCTTAAATAGTGGTAAAGGGTGGCAGTAAATAATTAAATATTTTATCTAGGTTAATTAGTTAACCCTTGTTTATATAGAGGTTTAATGGTTAACCTTTATTTCTTGTTCTTTAGTAATGGTCTGTTCGATTGCATTTACAAATATGTCAGCATTATAGCTGCTTATTGAGGAGACTAGTATTTCATATTTATCGGTATCAGTTGAGTAATACACCTTTTCCCCAACACCAATTTTCTCAAAGGATTCAGTTGAGAAACCAGGAGAACTAACTTTAACATTTACTGATCTTATATAATTAGAATCTGTTATTATTGTTTGAACAGCAATATAGAGTTCATTATCAAAGTAAACAGCACTGTCACCTTCGTTTATGAAATGAGATTCAGATAAGTGATTTGGATTGTTTTTAGTTTCTTTATAAATATTATCTAAAGAATTATTTGTGTCCTCTTTTTGAGATGCTTTAACTTCTAATTCCGTTATCTTCGCTTTTAACATATCATTCTCAGCTTGTAGTGACTTATTTTCTGTCATAATTTCAATATTTTTATCCTCTGATATTGTGAGTGAAGTTTTGAGATTGGAAAACTCTTGGGGGAATTTTTCTTTTGCAATTTCTTCCCCTTTAATTTTTCCAGCACCGTAACATGCCATCATGAATCCAACTACTGCAATAATATTTAAAAAAGTCCATTTCCTCGTAAAGTAAAGTATCCTTTTAAAAATATCCCTTTTTTTTTTTTTAGGAGGTTCTTCATCCAATTGTTCTACTTTCTCTTTTCTTGTTGGCATAGATATGGCAGTGATTTTTTTCTTTTGTGTACTAAATTCTCTTCGGAAATCGTTTCCCATGAATATCATCCTCTATCTAGATTTATAAAAAATGGATATATCTAAACAAATCGCTAGTATAAGTATTTCTTACACTATCTCAACCATTATTCTACATGAATAATAGAAAGCGTTCCTTAACAATCTTATAAGCCCAATCGAGTAGAGGAAAAATAAGTTGACTTATTTTCGCCCCTCTCACAACACCGTACATACGGGTCTCGTATACGGCGTTTCAATTTATATCACAGTGTGAACTTCTAAGTAACGTTCTAAAGCAGAGGGCATTCCCCTCTGCTTTAGTCTTTTATTAGAGATTGCTCTATGAACAACTTTCGATAATCCGATAAATCGATAACCTTTCCTACAGAATGTTAAGCCTTTGGCTTCTTCTTCGGGTATACCTAATTGGATTAGCGACCTTATCTGTCTTCTTGGTACCTTCCATTGTTTCCAAATGATTACCCTTATTCTTGAGCGTAGTTTCTTATCAATTTCACGCATAGCCGTTTTCATGTTTGCAGTTCTAAAGTAATTTACCCAACCAAATATTACTTGTTTTAGTTTCAGTATTCGGTAGTCTAACGGAATGCTCCAGTTTCGTTTTGTTAGTTGTCGAAGTTTCCTTTTAAATTTCTGTACTGAAATTGGATGTGGTCGGACTTGATATTTCTTATCTTTTGAATCGTAGTAATATCCAAACCCCAAAAATTTCAAGTCTTTTGGACAAGCGATTTTACTCTTTTCTGCATTGACAATCAACCCTAATTTCTTTTCTATAAATTTCACGACTGATTCCATTACTCTATTTGCAGCTTTCTCACTCTTCACAAAGATAAGAGCGTCATCCGCATATCTCACGAATTGGAGTCTTCTATTTTCTAGTTCCTTGTCCAGTTCATTCAACATTATGTTACTTAGCAGTGGGCTAAGGTTCCCTCCTTGCGGGGTTCCAATCGGTGTTTCTTCATATTTCCCCTTTACCATGACCCCACTGACCAAGTATTTTCTTATTAAAGAAATGACATCTCCATCATCGATTGTTTTGGATATAATTCGCATGAGTTTATCATGGTTGACTGTGTCGAAAAATCTTTCAAGGTCAATGTCCACTATCCAATCATATCCATCGTTCAGAAATTCGAGGCTTTTTATGATTGCCACTCACAACTTCTATTTGGTCTAAAACCGTAACTGTATTCACTGAACTCTTTTTCAAATATCGGACTGAGTACTTGATGAATTGCCTGTTGAACTACCCTATCCACTACTGTTGATATTCCCAGTTTGCGCATCTTTCCATTTTCTTTTGGGATTTCCACTCGTAAGGCATCTTGTGGTTGATATCTTTTGGTTCTGATGCGCTGACGTAGCTCATCCTTGTTCTCTTTCAGATACTTTTTAAGTTCATCAACCGTTATTCCGTCGACTCCACCTACACCTTTATTTTTATAGACACGTAAGTAGGCTTCATTCATATTTTAATTGCTTAGAATCTTTTCTAATAGTTGCACACTCGTTTCTCCTTTCCTCTCACGTAGTAAGTAATATCTCCATTTTGGTTATCATTTGAGATACGCTCATACTTTCACTATTAACACATTCGGAGTCCGTTACTTACGCATTTGTGGCGTTGAAACACTATAAATTGTTCAGCCCTTCATGACCAAAGGTCATTACTATGGCTTCTGCTGACTTCTTGCGACTAACCGTTTTCGACTGTAACTATGTACATCCGCAAGACCTCCCAGGGTAAGACAACTATCTTTCCTCTTTTACTCGCCTGATTTACTCTGCAAAGTTACGCACATCTTTTGGACTTTAACTTGTTATGGAGTCTTATCCCTTTGTAGAGCCTTGGTATCAGATTTCTGTTCGTCGAGCCAAGATTTTATTCCACGCTTCCTCCAGCCCTTATCTCGCGATAAGTACCTTGCGCTTCCTTAGTGGTTGGTCGATGTGTACCTCCACAGTGGACTTTCACCACCGAGATAGTTGCCATGCCTGGCACACATAAAAAAGCACCTCCCAATAATGGGGGTGCTATAAAGCGGTTGTAGCTTTAAAATAAAGTTTGTTCAAAAATGCCTTATAAACTACAGTCCACGATAAATGAAAAGAATCCATTTTGAAAATAAGATTGATCAAAATTAATTACTTATACAACATACTTAAGTTTCGGTTTTATAAAAAAGTTTGATCATTTTCTACTTGTGTTGCTCCACAATCGCGCCTGATTATGGAATAACGAGATGGAATATCAAATAACTTTAGAAGAATTCCGTTTGAATTAGTTTAAGTAAGGTTGTTCTTATTTCCCTATTTCATCAAATCGCTTAATCCGTTCACCAATTTCGTCACGGACACGTTGAAATTCAGACCACTCTTTTCCAGCAGGGTCATCAAATCCCCAGTGTTCACGTTTAACATGTGGCGGTGTGATTGGACATTTATCAGCAGAATCTCCACATAATATAACATAAGTTAATTTTTTGCAAACTAACAACAACCCTATTATCCATTTGCTTTTTTTATTATTAGGGCTAATATAGCATTTAAGGGGATGTGAAATATATACATTAAATGAAAAAATATGAAACAATTTACATAGAAATTTTCTAATATGATAAAATTATAGAAAAATCAAAATATTAAAGACCTTGTGGAGGTTACTCAAAGTGGAAAAGAATGAACTGCTGCTTTTTAAGAAGCCAACAGATGCCGTAGGTGCCAATAGAGGGTTTTTTTATCAATATTTAAAGACACTTGTACTATGGTTAAATAATTATCGCAATAACAAAAACATAAACATTTATTGCGAAGTGGAAGATGATATTAAAGAGAGCTACGAAGAGATTAAAAGTATTAACTACACTCAACTAAAATGTTATAGTTCTTCTTTAAGTTTAAAAAATGAGGATGTCCAAAAATCTTTATATAACTTTTTTATTTTATTTCTAATGAATAATGAATACGATGGGACCTTTGCATTTGAAACCAATACATCAATTTCACGAAATGACAAACTTTTATCCAATTGGTCCCTTGAAGCAGGTCGTTTAGATTTGTATCCTGAATTGATGAAACAAAGCGTATCAAAAACTAGAGAAATTCTTTTGAATGAATTGGAAAAAGCTAAAAATTTAAAGGTGTCATCCCTTCAAAAAAATATAGAAAATAAAGAAAAGAAGATTTCTGAGCAGTCCAAATCCAAAAAGATAGAACAATACATAAAAGATGTAGAAAATTGGAATAAGGAAATAAAAGAATACTCTATTAAAGCAGAAGAATTGAAATCAGAAATAATGGACGATCACAAACTTGAAAAGTTTGTTAATCGTATACAATGGGAATTCAGAAAAATTAATACAGAAAATAGTTTGAAAGAATTGGAATCCGATGCATTGAGTATTTTACGTAATATTTTAATGGTAGATAATGACCCAAACATTTATTTCTGTCGATTACTTACAGAGGTAAGTAAAAAAGCAACAAGAGATACGGTAGAAGAACGGTTGTTAAACAATGAGTTGCTTAGGCAGATATTAAATGAAACAAATGATGAAATAAATGAACGGATATCAGACGAATTAATGAAGAAGTGGGAAGAAAGTCTAATAGCTGGCTTTGATGATGTACATGTACATTTGGATGAAGGTTTTGATGGTGTACATGGACACATGGAAAAACTAGAGAAAAAAATTGACCAACTTAGCGTTCCTAGTGCGGTTGGAACTGTACAGGATGAATATGCCTATGTAGAACTGCCTCATATGGAAGATGAGGAAATAAAAAATTTTTTAATTACTGAACAAAATGACCATCAGAGTAAGTTAGAATTAAAAATTAAAAATATGGAAAACGTTGAATTAGATATGAAAAACTCCTTCTTAGAAATGGGAACTGAATATCGATGTAGGTATCTAATTTATCTTGAAGAATTAAAACTAAATTCAACAAAGGCATATCAAGCTGTTAAGATGTTAGAAACCAAAGTCCAAAAAATGTGTACACGAAATACCATGGAGATTTCAAAAAATCATAACATAGATTCAACTGATGTTTACATAAAATTAGAAGACAAGTTGCAAACGCTTCTTGATGATTTTAATTTTGAAATGGTGAAAAACGGAATAAAGTTAGATTCGGATATTGTAACGGGACAGATGTTTCAGATGGCAGCAAAATGTTCGTTGAGATGGCATAGGGAGGCTCAGGTAGTATGACAGAAGTGAGGAACGCATTAAAGGAATTCTTCAACTATTTGCGAAACAATGACCTTAATATGGAAACGGTTCCTTTAAAAGATCAGAAGGATTATCATCACCCTGATGATGATTTTGATTTCCATGCATATCGAATTTTATTATTAATTTTTATCTGCGGTATTTTAAAACCTGAATTTTTCGATAATTACACCATATATGGTAGAGGTAAATTTTCATTTTATGATTTTCTAATGCGGTATCCTTTTTACCTAGAAAAAACATTAAGAATTACGAATAAAGAAAATAAAATTAAAGACTTAGAAATAAAGCCTTATGAAACAGAAGAGGCGTTCTCTCCGATGATTCGTTATATCAGAGGACCTTGGGACCATAAATATCCTGATATTCTGAATTACATGGTAAGTAAAAACTTAATTACCGTTCATTATTCAAATTACAATAATAGTTATAAAGCTTTTTGTATTACATTAACTGATCTTGGATTGGAGACTGCTCAAAAGATAAAAACTGAAGAACCCATATGGAATAAAAGAATGGAAACAATCAATACACTTTTTAGAAAAGATGCTCAAAATCAGACAGTCGAAAGGTTTGTAAGAGAACACTTTCCAAAATTAATCTTAGGCAATGCAGGTGAATGACGATGTTTATTGAAGCCGTTAAAATACGAATTATAGGTGATAGTGGTAAAGAGTACGGGAGATATGTAAACTTTCAAAAGAATGATGTCATCCAAGAAATCAATATGATTTATGGTAAAAATACTTTGGGAAAATCGACTTTGATTAATAGTATTGTATATGCTTTAAAGGGAGAAGACATTTTTGGCAAAAAAAAATATCCAATAAATTATAGTATAATTTTAGAACAATTTTTTAATGACCAGGTGAAAAGCGCCGAAGTGTATCTTCAACTATTTAACCAGGAGCAGAGAGTAGTTGTTTTAAGAGATGCAATGGATAAAGAAGAATCGGCTATAGTCTTTTACGATATTTCTCTCGAGGATATAGACAGTGGAAAATCACTTTCCGAAAAAGCTCCATTAAAGGAATATTACAAGATGACCAAAGATAGAAATCTGATTGGTAACAAAACCTATCAAGAATTTTTATTTTCTTTTTTAAAGATTGATCCCATTAAAAAAGTAACAGAAAATAATACCGAAGAAGGATTAATATTTTACATACAGAATTTACTTCCGCTTTTTGTTATTGTACAAGAAGCATGGACAGATATACAGGCAACTAATCCGAGATATTCAATTAAGGCAGTAAAAGAAACAGCATTTGAGGTTCTAATGAAGCTATCTTCATCACATGTGGCAAAGTACGACTATTTGTTAGAACAATATCAAAGTGACCTTAGGCAAAAAACAAACTCTATTAATGACTTAAAAGAAGTTGTTCATTTATTAAGCTATGAAAATATTGAGGAAATCGATAAGCAAATTTCCGAAAATAATAAAGTTATTCATGATATGGAAGTAAAACTTACCCGGCTAGAAGACGGGAAACAAGTAGTAGATAATATTTTGAGTACAATTCGTGCCAAGTTTAAAAATGCAAATTTAATAGTCAAAAGGTATGAACAATCATTAGATTTATTAAAAAGAGAGATTTTAGAGTATGAATACTACATTAATAAGATCCTATACGATATTGAGAAAAATGATAAATTGAAAACAGCGAAGAAATTAATTGGAATTCTCCCTATCGAAAAATGTCCGAGATGCTTGAATAAAATTAGCTTGGATGAGGAATTAGAGCTTTCAAAAAATCATTGTAGTTTGTGTGGCAGCGAAATGCAAAGTGTAGATAACACTAATTTAACATTAGAATATTTAAAAGATGAACTTTCTGACTTTAGACGGCTTTTAGAGTTAAAACAAGAGGCAAAGCAAGAAACAGAAGGTAAACTGACTGCCGCTCGATTTGAACAAAAAGAAATTAAAAATCAAATGGACGAATTCAATGACGCATTAAAGCCGAAAAATTTAGAGCAATATGTTTATTATTCAAGAGAAATTGGAAGAATTTCAAATTCGTCTAAAGAGCTTGAAAAAGATAAAGAAATTTTATCAAAATATGAAAAACTAGAAATTGAAAAGAAAGAAATACAGGATAAAATTGATGATTTAAAAACAAAGAAAAAAGATGCCAAAATCAGAGAAGAACAAGATAAGAAGAAAATTCATTTCTTTGAAAAGGAATTTAAAAAATTATTAAAAAAACTAGATTTCTTGAGACTTGGTTTTGAAGAAAAAAGAATTGAGGAAATAAAAGAAGACTTAAAGAAACATGAGGTTAACGAAGAGAAACAAGAAACAGTTGTTCAAAAGATATACAGTAATATTCGAATTGACGTGAAAGATTACACTCCCAAAATAGAGGGGATGAATTTATACAACATTACCTCGAGCAGTGGACTGATTCGGATAATTTTATCTTACTACACTGCATTGTTAAAAACAGCACTTGAATTTAAATCGGATACTCATCATCCTTTTCTATTAATTTTAGATGAACCTAGACAACAAAATTTGGATATCGAAACATTTAACACTTTTTTGAATGAATTATATAGTTTGCAAAAGAAATTTCCAAATCAATTTCAAGTAATAGTAGCATCATCAGAAAAAGGTTCGTGCAAGGATCAAGACATTCGAATTCATTTAAACGAAAATAATTATTTAATAAATGAATTTTAATAAAAAAAATTAACTTCATAAGTATAAATGTCAACTATATAATGTACACTTTCGCTCGTTTTAGAATGTACACTTTTGATTTTAATATATTTTGTTTTCCCCCAATCCAACTGGGGATGGGGGGAAGTGTTTTTCAAAAGGGAGTTATTCCAAACTGATCTTGTAATTCTTCTTTTTCCTTTTTAAGCTACTTCACTTTTCAGCTCATTTAACTCCGTATGAGGATAAAAGCTTGATCGCTGACGTAACTCATGTTATTTATCACCTTGCTTCGTATCTTTGCTAAAATGATCTTTTAGACGATAGGAATCCCCGATAATATTGACCACTGTCGCATGATGAAGAACTCTGTCTAAAATCGCATTCGCTATTTTAGGGTCCTGAAATATTTCACCCCATGATTTGAAG
>JAEXYZ010000023.1 GCA_023405135.1 Bacillota bacterium
GGCCTCGCCCGCGGAAAGCGTCCGCCTGGAACGGAAATCAACGGATTCCAAAAAAACGGGTAGATGAACGACAAATCGTTCATCTACCCGCTATGAAATCCCTATGAGGACTTTTTCAGTGCCCTCCTAAAAAATAGTGGTCTTTTTCTATACTATGTCCGGCTGGGGTGGCCTTGAAAAGTATTAAAGGTTAGTGGCATACCTTCAAATTTTAGTAATTAATAAAAAGCTGGATTAAATTACTTTAACAAATAATACTTTTAGTAAGCTCCGTATCCGCCGCCGTTAAAAAAAGCAGCACCAACAATAATTAGTAGGATAAATAAAACAACTAGTAGCGCGAAACCACTACCAAAACCATAACCGCCTGTTGCCCCCATACTAAAAACCTCCTTTTAAAATGTATTCGTTTATAAGGTATGTCTGAAGTTAATTAGTGAATGGACGAATGTACCGATAAGAGGATAAAAGTTAAGGTAATTAAAATAAACTGATGTAATGAGACAAATCCAAATGAAATATTGACAAAAATATATGATTCGCATATATTTATTATAATTAAATAGTTCTCCTAAAGGGGAGTAGCTTTTACAACTCAGTCGTCATTTCGGAAGTTTTCTTCCCGGCTTTGTTGGCAATGAATTCGTTGTTAGCAAGACCTTTACCTAATATGGTAAAGGTCTTTTATTGTTTTTAAACCCTTTACCGCTGTTTGGTAAAGGGTTTTTTATTTATCCATCTTTGTCAGACATATAGGAGCTATTGATAAAAATTTGATTAATGGAGGTTGGGAAATAAGATAACAATTATGAAGGTTTGAAAGTCGTGAAAGAATAAAATCATCGTCGTTTTTAAATTTCTACAGATACACAATAGGACATTATAAGGAGGATATATCAATTGGATTTATCGATATTATTTGAATATGGCTGGGTATTGTTATTATTAGTCGCTCTTGAAGGGTTACTTGCGGCAGATAATGCGTTAGTTTTAGCAATTATGGTGAAACATCTTCCAGAAAAAGAAAGAAAAAAAGCATTGTTCTATGGATTAGCTGGAGCATTTATCTTCCGTTTTGCTTCATTATTTATTATTTCCTTTCTAGTCGACGTATGGCAAATTCAAGCAATAGGAGCTTTATATCTTTTATTTATTGCGATTAACCATATTTTAAGGAAATTGATGTTTAAAAAGAAAGAAGAAAACGTTGAAAAAGAAAAGAAAAAATCAGGCTTTTGGGGAACTGTTATTAAGGTTGAGTTAGCTGATATTGCTTTTGCTATTGACTCTATTCTTGCTGCTGTAGCTTTAGCAATGACACTTCCAAACACGAACCTCCCACAAATTGGTGGGATGGATGGAGGAAAATTTCTTGTCATCTTTATAGGCGGATTAATTGGATTAGTCATTATGCGTTTTGCTGCTAACTTATTTGTAAAATTACTACAATCTCGACCAGGCCTTGAAATAGCTGCCTTTGCAATTGTTGGTTGGGTTGGTGTAAAGCTTGCTGTATTAACATTAGGACATCCAGATATCGGCGTTTTATCCTACGAATTTGCACATTCTAAAGAATGGAAGCTAATCTTTTATGGGGTATTAATTTTAATTGCTGTGGCAGGATGGTTTATGTCGAATAATAATAAAGAAAAAAACGATCAATCAATAGTTTGATAAAAAATAAGACCCTCGATTTATGGAAATCAAGGGTCTTATATCTTAATGATGGGATTTTTCAAGAGCTAGTTTGATACCAAAACCAATCAATACTGAACCTGTAATTCCCTCAATTAAAGTTTGTGCTTTAGGTTTTTTCATAAAAGCACTAATGTGATTAATTAAATAAACATAAAGTAAAAACCACATAACAGTTAAAGCAGTATAAGTAATGCCCATTATAAGGAATGGTATAAAAGTATTGCTTACATGGTGTACGAATTGCGGCAAGAAAGTTAAGAAAAAAACAGCAACTTTAGGATTTAGAATATTGGTAAGAAACCCTTGTTTAAAACAAGATTTATTTTCGAACTGACTTTTTTCGTTGTTGTCGATTGCTACTATGTCTTGCTTTTTTTTCAAAGCCCATAATGCTTTAACCCCTAAATAAATTAAATAAACAGCACCAACGTATTTGAAAACTGAAAATAATAAAGCTGATTTAACAATAATAGCTGAAAGCCCTAATACTGCAGCAGAAGTATGAATAAAAAGGCCACAGCAAGAACCAAATGCTGTTTTCAGGCCACCAGTCCTCCCAACTGTGAGCGTATTTTTAGTAACGATGGCAGTATCGGGACCAGGTAAAATTATTAGACAAATACACATAAAAACAAATAAATAAAAGTTCTCCATTTTGTATCACCTTTCAAATCGTGATGAGGTTTTCAGAATATTTTAATATATTATATATGAATTATGTTATGAATTGAATATAATCTTTATTTGATTAACTTTTTCGTTACATAATTAGTGTCTTTAGTTGGGGAAGAAATTCAATTTGAATAACTAATATAATCTGCTTTAGGGAATTTGTTATAGAGGGAAGTATGGATTTTTGCACTTGTTTTTCGTTACAAAAAAACCATAAATGCATTGACGGTTCGAAAATGAATGCTATAATCACTTTTAATGATAATGATTCTCAATTTCATTCGTTTAATTGAGAATTATATAATAATTAGGAGGTAATCTTTTCAATGACGAACCAACCAAAAAGATATAAAAAATTTCTAGCAACTACTGCAACAGCTTCCTTAGTAGCATCTGCTATTGTTCCTGTAGCTACTGCTGCATCAACAACATTTCAAGATGTGAAGAGCGATAACTCCCATGTCGAAGCAATTAATGCATTAGTTGAAGCGGGCATTATTAAAGGATATGAGGATGGAACTTTTAAACCAAATGCAAAATTAACACGTGGTCAAGTCGTAAAAATGCTTGGTAAATGGGTAGAGTCACAAGGTTTCGAAATTCCAGCTGACTACAACATAATTCAACGTTTTGATGATGTGGCAGTAGATGCTACTGATCAAGAATTAGTAAAATATGCAGCTTTAGTGAAAGATACAGGTGTATTCGTTGGATCTGAAGGAAACTTAAATGCTGCTGACCATATTACTCGTGAAAATATGGCACTTACGCTTGACCGTGCTTATAAAGCGATATTCGGTAAGTCTTTAGTAGAATTAGCAGCTGATACTGAAAACACAACAGTTGCTGATTTAGCTACTGCAAAAGAAGAAGTTCGTCAAGTAATCCAGGCTTTACGTAACCTTGGAATTTCAAGTGTAGACAACTTTCAACCGAAAGAAACTGTAACTCGTGCTCAATTTGCATCGTTATTAAATCGTACCATCAATGCTTCTGCAAAACCAGCTACAGAAGTTAAAGTTGGAATAAAATCATTAGAAGCAACAGCAGTAAATCAATTAACGGTAACTTTTGATGGCGCAATTACAACAACAGACACTGCTAAATTTACAGTAAATCGTGGCAATACAGCGATTGCAGTTAGCAAGGTAGAGTGGAACGAAGAAAAAACTGAAGCAATATTAACTGTTGATCATAAATTCTCAGATGGAACTTACGTCTTAACTGTAAGTGGTGTTGGTGAAAACGATTTAACTGCTTCAGTAACAACTGCTCGAGAAGAAGTAGCATCTATTAATTTTTTATCTAATAAATTAGTATTTACAGGCAAGACAAAAGGTGATTATAACCAAGCAGTAATTGCTTTTGAAGCAATAAACCAATATGGAGAAGATATTACAAAAAATATCAGTACAAATCGTTATGTGGATGAACGTGTTCGTGGAATTGATATAAATAAAGATGATATTACGATTGAAAATGGAAAATTTATCGTTTGGGTTGAAAAGGACGAAGATGATGATCAAACGGGTTCTGTAGAATTTACATATAAAAACGGTGATTATGAAATTGACGTTTATCAAGATGTTCAATTATCAGACATAAGTGAACCTGGCTCTGTAGAATTACTCAGTATTTATAACTCAAGTAATAAAGAATTAACTACTAAAAACCTTAAAGATGCTGCTACAGATTTAGAAGAATTTTACTTACTATTCAAAGTGAAGGACCAATATGGTGTAGAAATTGATGCGGAATTTGCTGAAAAAGTTAAAACTACTTCTACAACAGGTGATACGACAATTTTAGATGAAGTACAAAAAGGACTTCGCGTAAGCGTATCAAACAGAGATATTTTTGATTTAAAAGATGAAGAAGAAATTAAAGTTTTGAATGTAGATGGTGAATACTACTTTGCGCTACAGTTGGATATTAGAGATGTAGAGGATTTAGTAGGTGGAGAAAATGTCGTAGAATTCCGTGCAAAGGCAACTGGTGAAATTACGAGCAAAACTTATAAAGTTGAACATAGTTCGGAGGTTTATAAAGTAGAGCTTAGTTATCCCGATGAAGTAATTGCTGGTGGTGAAACTGTAAAATTACCTGTAACTGCAACGGATCAAAATGGAGAGGTAATTACTGATGTAAAAGCTTTAAACGACGATTTAAAAGATGGAAGCATTACAATTGATTGGGATAAAGGATTAACTAAATTAGAAGATGATAAGGCTTCAAAAGTCTTTTCATTTATTAAAGAAAAAGATAAAGTTTACTTGAAATTTGAAACTGCTGATAATCTTAAAGATAAAGCTGAGGATTACGATATTGACATCGAAGTAGACAAATCAGATGTTGAATCTACACTTACGGTTTATGTAGAACCAAATGCATATCCAGCAAGAATCGCTTTAAAAGATATAAAACATAATTATGTTTTTTTAGGAGATGAACGTTCAGATACAATTATTTTTGAAGATCAATATGGACGTGAATTTAATAATAAGTCAGTAGGTACTTCAGACAAACCTGGTGGTGTAAATGGCTATAAATTTTATGAAGTTACTGCAACGTCATCAAATAAAGATGTTATGTCTGTAACAAATTCTAGCAATAAAGTAGAGATTAAATCTCTGAAAAAAGGTAGCTCAACAATAAAATTAAAATTAACAGCTCGCAATATTAAAGGCGAACTAATTGAAGATACATTAGATGTAACTTACCGTACAATTGAAATAGAAGATTTTGATTCATTTAAAGTAAAGAGTGACGGTGTTCTTTTCGGAGGAGATAAATTCGTCAAAGTAGATGAAGCAGGAATTAGTGTAGTAGGTTTAATTGGTAAACTTGAAGTGGGCATTCCTACTGATGAATATAATATAGTTACAGATAGCAAATATTTAAGCACTGATAACAAAGAAGTAACAGCTGATACAGCTTCTATTAAAGCTGATGGGATTTTAGACAAAGAGACTGATAAATATGAAGCTGATATTCTTGTAACAATTAACGATACTGGAGAAACAATTAGACATACTTTAACACTTACTCGAGAAGGTGCTAAAGCTAATAGTTTCAAGATAAATGATTCTAGCGGCTTAGCTAAAAAAACATTAGAATCTTTGAATATTAAATATAGCGAAGTTTCACAGGATCTTAAACTAACAGCTGATGAAATTTTTAAAGAAATAGAAGGTAAATTTGACCTTAATGATCAATATAATAATAAATTTTTATCATATAGTACAGCTACTGGTAAAGTAGAATTCTTTGATGGATCAACAGATAAAATTCGACCAATCATTTCTGAAATAAATTCAGATAAAGATAAAGATGTTGTTTCTTCAAACGGCACAGAAAATATGACTATTACATTGGGAGAAAACGGTCTAACTGAAGGAGATACGTTTGATCTTACATTAACTATCGGTGGAAAATCTCAAACAATCAAAGTTTATATAAAATAGTAGAAAGTTACTGAGATAGTCTAAACTGATTCAAAAATAAAGGGACTGCCCCGAAACTGAAAATTTCGGGGCAGTCTACTATCTTCTTTAGTTAGTATTTGCTTATAAATGTTGTAAAATTCTAGAAATTTGTTAAAATGTATATAATTAAATAGCTAGACACTAGGGGCGCCATTTGGCTGAGAAGTACCCTTTGAACCTGATTTAGTTCGTACTAACGTAGGGAAGTGTAAAATGATGTTAAAATTCTGTCATTTTGTCATTTTCCTATTTACTTTTGTAAATAGGTTTTTTTATTGCAGAAATAATTAAGTAAACCGAATCAGGGGTAGTCGTTAGCTAAATAAGAAAGGAGATATGAAGGATGAACAAAACGAAGAAACTTACGTACACGGCAATTATATCGGCAATTGCAACAGCAGCAAGTACAGTGGTTTATATACCATTAGGATTTGCAAAGGCATTTCCAATTCAACATTTGGCCAATGTCATTTCTGCTGTAATGTTAGGACCTGCATATGCTGTGTTACAGGCTTTTTTAACATCGACATTGCGAAATTTATTAGGAACAGGGAGTTTATTTGCTTATCCAGGAAGTATGATCGGAGCCTTATTAGCTAGTATACTTTACTCAAAAACAAAAAATTTAGAGTTAACGGCTACGGGTGAAGTAATCGGAACAGGGATTATCGGTGCCATGGCCACATATCCAATTGGAACCTTACTGTTAGGGCAAGATGCAACATTATTTGGTTTAGTACCAGCATTTATTACAAGTTCATTTGTAGGTGCATTACTAGGCTATGTCGTTCTTAAAGTATTAGTTCGCAATAAAGTGTTAAATCAAGTGTATTAATGAAGTTTAAAATGATGATTCTAACGATTCTCTAAAATCAGTGATAAAAAGAAATTACAAAGGGGCCTCCTAAGTATATTTTGGCTAACTATACAAGGTGAAACAGTATCTTCATTTATAGATTATTTTTATTCTAATCAAGGAAAAATGCTCTTTTTGTTTAATAATATAAATGAAGAAACTATTTTGGGTGAGCATTTAATGGGGGAGTTGGTAACTTTGAAAAAAGTAGTAATGTTTTACTTACTATTTATATTTATGTATACATCGTCTGTTCAGGCCCTCAGCTGGGCTTATGCTTTCGTTGTATGGGATGGAAAAGTTTATAAAGTTACCGAAGAAAAGCTCCTAGATAGCGAAATTGGAGAGAGTATTGGAGAAGTAGAAACAAAACCTAATGATATGACTGGAAATTACTATGGAAATGCTTCGAATAGTTATCCAAAAGGTACAAAGTATTTTAAAATTAATGACATACCTACTTCAGCTGTAATTGCTGTTGAAGTAGAAGACGACGTGTGGCAAAAGGCAGTATATGTCCATAAAGCGCCTTTTCATTGGATGAATTTATTTACCAATATTGTACCTATTATTATTTTAATCGTAATTTTCATCATATGTTTATTGTTCTTTATAAAAGTGAAAAGACGAAAATTAAGTCTTTAAAAAAATGGCTTCCAATAATGGATGCCGTTTTTTTATTAATTTTGAATCATTGAAAAATAACGATTATTTTTCAACATAGGTAATGAAAATTTTAATTAACACAGATAGCAGCATTAAAGAAGCAAAAGCTCACTGAGTAATGAAGCTCTTGAATATATAGGAACTACTGAGCATTTACTTGGTGGTTATTTTTAATAGCCAGAGGGTTAGAATTCCTATAAATAGTGCGGATTATTTGTTTTAGTAAAGAACTCACTTTTGCCTTCTAAGAATTATGGCTAGCTTTAATATAAATGCATCTTCAAAATTTTGTGGATGGTAACCGGTTAAATCATAAATTTTGTTTAACCGATAAGTAAGTGTGTGTCGATGAATACCTAATTTATCAGCGCATATATTTAATTGAAGATTGCTTTCAAAAAACGCTTCTAATGTACTAATCATTTTTTCAGATAATCCATTTAATACTCTCGTTAAAAATTTATTAACTTCATAACTATTTCTATTTTTTAATAGAGTATAAATCTCTACCTCTTCAAAAAATGTGACATGTTGATTTTTAGTTGAAAAGGCGAGAGCTGATTTTGCGCCATTAAATGCATGTGACATTTCCATTAAAGAATGAACTACAGGACTAACTCCAATATAAATCTCTAGTTTTTTTCGAAGCTTTGAAATTTGGTTGATAATATTTTCTGAGTTATTTATAGAACTTCCGCATAGCAAAATGTAATATTCATTTAAATCAAGCTGACCAAATAAGGCGGGTTGTCTATATAAAATATTTTCTAGATTAAGAGATAATGTATTAATAGCTTCATATCCCGCTTGTCTTATTAACAAAATTTGAAATGGTTCCTTCATTGAAAAAGGAAGTTTGTGAATACGTTCATTAATTTCACTTTGAATTGGTTCATTTTCTATTAATGCTTTGAAAATAAAATCGCCATTTTTCCGTTGCCATTCACTTTCACTTTCAGTAAGCACTTGGTGTACGATCATTTCTGTAGTTAATTGCACTAAATTGGAAATTTCCTGCAAATCTTTTGGATCGCCTGTTATTCCAATAACACCAAGAATTTTATCATGATATTTTATTGGCATATTGATACCTGGTTTACAATTTTGAAATTGTTTAGTAAGCTCCTCATCTATTAAAAGTGGCATTCCTGTTTTCGCAACTTGTATCGCACCTTCATGAATAGAATCAATTCGCTCCTTATCACCTGAAGCTAAAATAACTCCCTCTGGACTAATGACATTAATATTATGATGGAGTCTTGTCATCGTTTGATGCACAATTTCTTCCGCTAATTTAATTGATAGCATTTTATACACCTCGTATAAAAATAAAACTGTACTAATACAGATAAATTGTACACCCATTATAATGCTTTATTCTACTATCTGTCACTATAATTATTGTAAGCGCTTTAAACTTATTTCGTATAAAACCTTTAACTTCTACTAAATGAGTTAAAGCCCCTGGCGTATGACACATATTTTCTAAAAAAATTTGAGGAAGTTCGGTGAAATTGGAAATCACTAGTTGATTTCAAATACGTCTAGGTATTTGAGGTGAAAGGGGAGAGAGGATGAAAGTTGTAATAAGTCCAGACTCTTTTAAAGGTACATTAACAGCACTCGAAGCAGCCGAGTCAATTTCACAAGGAATTAAACGAGCAAATTCAAGTATAGAGACAATTTTGTTACCAGTTGCAGATGGTGGGGAGGGGACAATGGAGGCATTAGTAAACGCAACTAATGGTCACTTTGTCAAAACAGTTGTACTTGATCCTCTTGAGCGAGAAATAGAAGCTTCCTTTGGTGTGCTTGGCAACAAATCAACTTGTGTGATTGAGATGGCTTCAGCTTCTGGTATCACACTGTTGCATAACAATGAAAGAAATCCAAGAATTGCCTCAAGCTTTGGAACAGGTCAGTTGATTAAAACTGCATTAGATCAAGGTTTTAGAGACTTCATCATTTGTATTGGCGGCAGTGCTACAAACGATGCTGGTGTTGGGATGTTAAGAGCTCTTGGACTTCGTTTATTAGACGAAACTGGACGGGATGTACAAAAATCTATTGATGGACTATATGAAGTAAAAAAGCTTGATTTTACGAATTGGGATAGAAGATTAAAAGATTCCAAAATTGCAATTGCATGTGATGTAAATAATCCATTGATTGGTGAACATGGGGCAACAGCGATATTTGGTCCACAAAAAGGTGTAAAAGCGGATGAAATTGACTATTTTGATCAGGCGCTAACTAATTGGGCGAATGTTGTTGAACAAGAATTTGGCATCCGCCTACATGACTATCCTGGTGCTGGGGCAGCAGGCGGTATGGGCAGTGCATTAATTGCTTTTCTCCAGGGACAATTCCATCAGGGAATTCACCTTGTTCTAGATGTAATGAACTATAGTGATAAGATTCACGGAGCTAATTTCGTTATAACAGGCGAAGGGAAATCTGATGTGCAAACACTGCATGGGAAAGCGCCTATAGGGGTTTTACAATGTGCGAAGCAATTTGAAATTCCAACAATCTTGTTATCAGGCTTTATCGATGAACAAGACAAACAAATGTTAGATGAGCATTTCCAACAAGTTGTGTCAGTAGTGAATGAATCGATTACTACTAATATGGCAATGGAAGAAGCAGCGAAATATTTGTCGCAAAGGGCTTATGAAGTATTTAGTAATTTACTAGATTAAAGGGGGAGAAGGAAATGTTATTTGTCATTATTTTAATTGGGGTGTTATTTGTTGTATTTGCTACTGCAAAATTAAAATTACATCCATTTTTAGCATTAATTATAAGTTCATTCTTTGTAGGTATTGCCAGTGGAATGCCATTATTAGATGTAGTAACAAATATTAATACTGGTTTCGGTAGTTTAATGACGAGCATTGGGATTGTCATTGTTGCGGGGACAATGATTGGTGTTATTTTAGAGCGTTCAGGTGCAGCTTACCGAATGGCAGAGGTTGTGCTGCGAATTGTAGGTCCAAAACGTCCACAATTAGCGATGTCAATTATCGGGTATATTGTATCAATTCCAGTATTTTGTGATTCAGGCTTCATCATTTTATCTAGTTTACAAAAATCTTTAGCAAAACGTGCGAAAGTAACAATTGCATCAATGGGTGTGGCTTTAGCAACTGGCTTATATGCAACACATGTACTTGTTCCACCGACTCCAGGACCAATTGCAGCAGCAGGAAATATTGGGGCAGCAGATTATTTAGGAACAGTAATTCTTGTAGGTTTAATTGTAGCGATTCCAGCTACATTTGTCGGGTATTTATGGGCTGTAAAAGTTGCTTCAAAAATTCAAGTTCCGTTAGATCAAGAAGAGGCAATGGATTATGAAGAGGTAATTAAATCCTTTGGAAAAATGCCATCGACATTTAACGCATTTTTACCTATCGTATTGCCAATTGTGTTAATCGGTATCGGTTCTATTGCGGCATTAGTTGGTGATCCTGAAGCAACGTTTAATATGATTTTGCGTTTCTTAGGAAGTCCAATTGTTGCATTATTATTAGGGGTATTTGCGGCATTCCCATTACTTCCAAAGTTAAACGAAGAAACATTAACTGGCTGGATTGGCGATAGCTTAAAGGATGCTGCGCCTATTCTATTAATTACTGCAGCTGGTGGATCCTTCGGTACAATCATTAAAGAAACTGGTGTAGGTGACATGTTACAACAAATGGATCTAGGCTCTTTAGCAACAGGTTCATTGTTCTTGCTTGTTCCATTTATCATCGCAGCCGCACTTAAGACGGCACAAGGTTCATCAACAACAGCACTTGTTATTACTTCTACTCTAGTTGCACCAATGCTAGTAACTGCTGGAATTGAAGGTGCTTTCCCATTAGCGTTAGTTGTTATGGCAATCGGTGCAGGGGCAATGACTGTTTCACATGTAAACGACAGCTTCTTCTGGGTTGTTACTCAATATAGTGGCATGGAAGTAACGCAAGCCTATAAAGCTCAAACAATGGCAACGCTTTTACAGGGTGTAACTACGATTGTATTCACAATCATTTTATGGATGATATTTGTATAATAGTCAAAGCATACTTGCACACATGTTAGTGCAGGTATGCTTTTTTGTTTTCTATTTCATAAAAATTCTTTGAAGGCAGTAGTTTTCTTATTCAACAATCGGGCCAGATTGTGAAGTAACAATTGTAACTACTTTTAATTTGGTACGTCTATTTGATAAAGGGGTGTGATTGGAATTAGAAAGATTTTTACTGTAATTATTATCATTGGATCGATTATTATAGGATTGTTTGCCTGTGAACTATTCAGTTCTTCCCCTCCCACACCAACTGTAACAGCAGGAGACACGAAAATTCCTACTACCCAAGGTTCATATTGTTGGAATGGACTATTTTCAGCTCAGTGTGTAGATAAGGTTTATACAAGTCCTATAGATATGGCAAAAGAACATAAGCCAACAGTTGTATCTCCAAGCGAGGAAATAAAAATTGACTTTAAGAAAGAACCCCTTGCTGAAACAATGAAAGTAGAACAATGGATTGATGAAAAATACGAAAAATTAGAAGTGAAAAATAATTCAATCGTGATTCCAAAAGAAAAAGGAGTATATGTTTATTATGTATTAGCTAATTGGAAAGAGGGAGACGGAAATTATGCATTTTCGGTTGAGGTAAAATAATAATCCTTCTTCGATTAATTCATGCTATAGCAAAATAAGCAAGGAACTATTTTGCTTTTCTTTCACATTTCAATATTCAACTATCGGGCGCGTTTACTCAACAACACTAGTCGTTCTCTATATACGGAAAGGGTAGTAAAATGATTATTCTATGAAAGGAAAAATAATTATGGAAATAGATCGAATAGCGAATGCTTTGTCTAATCGTGGTTTGTAGAATCAAGTACAAAATGGAGCACGGTTAATTCCTCGGCGGGGCAATGTGGTGTTACTGCATTAGTTGTAAATGATTTATTGGGCGGTGAAATTAAAAAAACTAAACTACCTGATGGTTGGCACTTTTATAATTTTATTAAAAACAAACGATATGATTTCACAGCTTCGCAATTTAGAGAGGGAATTTTATATATGTACATTCCTTTTAATAGAGATGAAGCATATGCAAATACTAATGTAAGGCAGTATGACTATTTAAAACAAAAAGTTTTAGATACCTTATTTAACTAAAGGTCGCGTTTGTTAAAGTTGGACCATACCCTCAATCTGATCAGCAAAAAGAAAAACACGGATGAACCGTGTTTTTTATGGAAAAGTAACAGCCTTCCTATCGAACAAAATGCTTTTTTTGCTTTAATAAGTGATGATTTTCTTCTAAATGATGGTTCGTCCGAATCGGTAGCTTTTCAAATTCATTTTTAAAATAATAATTATTTTTCTCCCGTCTTATTTCTTCAAATCCGCCTAAATGATGATGTAAATATTTATGGTGGTGAGGGCAAACAACCATTGCATTTTTGTAATCATCTAGAATAATATCGGATTCATCGTTGAATGAGTCTTGATGTTCGAGTGCAATGATATGATGAACTTCAACGTAGAATCGCCCATTCTCTAATACGATAGGAGGAATTGGGGAGTTTTCATCACATAGTTGGCATTTATATTCATAGGATTTTTTTAATGATTCTACTAACTTTCTTGAACGGGAAGCTCGTTCTTGAATTGTAATTTTTTTATCATTCACTCTCTTTTGAAGCTCATCCAATTCTTTATCTATTTCTTCATTAGTGTAATTGGAATTCAACTTTTCAATATCGCTTGCAGATAATTTTCCTTTATGGACAAAACCGAAACTTTCGACAAATTCTTTCATTTGTAAGTTGTATTTTTGTTTTCCTGTATTTGAAACTTTATTGTAGTTAGTTCTATCTTTTGGAGGGATATATACAGCACCCAATTAAGGTAGATAATACGATTCAATTAAACTGTACATCATTTCATACTCTTCATCTCTTTTTTCGTCAATGTGTTCAAGTTCAAAGTAGTTCTTTAATGAATTTAAGTCCTTAAAATAGGTTGGATATTCTTTAATTAATCGATTAACGTAAAGTCTATCTTCCCAAGTTAAATAATATCTATCGTTTTCCAATTCTTTTTCTTTGTTTTTTTGTACAAAACGATGGACATATTCTAAATGCAATGGCTTCAAAAAATGGTAATGGAAATATTTCAGTAATTGAGTAAAGGTGTCCGGTATGTTGAATAAGCACTGGCATAAAATATCCTCTTGATTGTTTTTAAATATATACAAAAGAGCAAATTTAGGATTATGTACATTTCGGTTCGAACAAATGTAAAAAGTCTCGTTTTCAATTATTTTACGAGTAGTTCCCGTTATAATCATCTCTTTGAAAACATTTAATTTGTCTTGTTCTAAACCATCAACAACCCAGTTTTTCTTAGATCCACTTTTGATAAGGGTATTAATATTGCTTTTGGAGAGATTAAAAAGTTCTGAAAAAGTATCTTGATCTACGTCATAGACTTTTTGAAGTAGAAATATTGTCTGGACATCGTATTTTTCTGTGTCTATATCTACAAAAACAAATTGATGTTCAGCTAAAAAATTACGGTAATTTTTCCGTAAGCGTAATATAAATTACTGTAGATTTTTTTATAGATCCCTTTATCGTTAAAAAGAGATTTAGGTATTTTTTTATCCGGAAATGCTTCATATAAACTGTTTAATACAAGCTCTAATTTTTCATCATATGGTGTACTTTTCTTTATAGTTTCAGATTGGAATCCTAAATGTTTTAGATAGTCTTCTATTTCAAGACCTTTATCTAATCCTGTATTGCGAACTTTATGATAAAGCGATGCATTTAGCGATAAGTTTAGTACAATACGATCTGGATATAACTCTATTAATTTAGATTTTAATTCCTCATCACGCGACATCCTCATTCTCTTCATCCTCCCAAACTAGGTATTATTTTCATTATAGGTAATTTCCAAAGAGTGGAAAAGTAGATCTTTTGATATTACCCAAATTGGATAAATGGTCAGTCTTTTTCTAAAAATCGATTCTAGGGCAATCTGAGACGTCTGAGAGGGGATTGGTCCGGAGGGATGCGAGAGGAAGTAATTCCTGTCGTGGGATAAATATCCGCATTTTCTACAGTGAATTTTCCTCATATTAGAAGCTAAGTCAGCCAATTTAAAAATAGAAAGTATAGATTTGTTTCTTCAACAAAAGGAATAGATTGTTGAATAACAACTTTTATGAAATATTACCAAACGACGCTTTGGGAACTTAAAATATAAAGCATATTATTACATTATGGTATTATCCATTATGCATGTAGTAGTCTACGTCTTGCAAAATTCATTACATAAAAAGGGAGAATGCAACATGATTGTTAAAGTCGGATTTGATTATGAAGATGATATAGAGTATATGATTTGTCCTGCAAAAGTAGGGAGAAATATTAATCGATTACAAGTGGAATTTTGGGATTGGCTATATGACAGAAAGAACCAGCATCCTTATTGGTTTGAATATGAGGAAGATGGAATTATTAATTATGGTGTTTCTTACCGTACAGACGCTTTTATTTATTGGTTGAACAAGGTGAAATTTAATAAAGGCAAGAATATTGCGAGGTTGATAGAAGTTCCAAAGACACCACCTAAAAAAACAATTTGGTTTTAATGGTTATAGATTATGCAGTTTAAAATGACGTTCCGAAATGAAAGTTTGGCGTACATTAAAAGACGAGAAATTCTGCAAAAATAGCATTTCTTGAGTTTTCTTTAATATTATTGTTTATACCGCTTTTTATGCAAAGGTATATAAAGATAGCCAGAATAAAACTTTCCAAAGTTTTGCAATAAACTTTCTCAATACTATACTTCAATTGCTGGGCATTTAGATGAAACGATATTCAACAATCGGGCGCATTTCTTTAATTGAAGTGACCCCAAAAAGTTAGACATTATATTAAGTTAAGCAGTTATGGAGGATTGAATTCGGTATTCTACCGGACTCAATCCTTTTAATTTCCCTTTAATACGTTTGTGATTGTAGTAATTGATATACAGTTCAAGCTCACGCTTGAAGTGAACCATACTCTCAAATTCTTGTATATATAATAGCTCAGATTTTAATAAACCAAAAAAATTCTCATTTACTGCGTTATCTAAACAGTTGCCTTTACGAGACATGCTTTGGGTAATACCCTGTTGATTTAAGGCGTAAGAGTATTGTTTCATTTGATAATGCCAACCTTGATCCGAATGTAAGACAGGACTATCTCCTTCGGATAAGCAGGTAAAAGCTTTGTCTAACATTTTTGAAACAACTTCATATGTAGGACGGCTTTGATTATTATAGGCGGTTAAATAAATCTAATACAGGGGAAAGATATAACTTCTCTCCACATAAATGAAATTCTGTTACGTCCGTTACCCACTTTTCATTAGGTTTTGTCGCAACGAAATCACGTTTAAGAATGTTTGGCGCAATTTTAGCTCATTTCCTTTATATGAACGGTATTTTTTCATGCGTACAAGCGATTTTAAACCCAATTCCTTCATAAGCCGTTGAACGGTTTTATGATTGATCAGGAAGCCTTGATTACGTAATTCTAACGTTATTCGAAGATAACTATATCTTCCCTTATGGTCGTGATAGATAGTATTTTAAGCCAATAACTCCATATCAATTATTAATCTGAGTTAGTTTTTTGAATCTAATTCCACAGTTTCTCGCTATGAAATTAGCTATTAGACACAGAAATTAATATGAAAATTAATGATTTAGAAGAGTAACTTCTTTGAACTTAAATTCAAAATTCCAAGGTAAGGGTATAGGTAAAGCAGCAATGGCTAAATTACCGAATGCGAAAAAAATGTTGTTGTAGGTTATCATCTCAAAAATTAGAAGCACATAATTATACATAAGATTGGGATTTTTTGATAATGGTAATAGGTTCGGTAAGGAAATGGCAGTAATAAAAAATATATCTGATAGATAAAAAGTTACATGGTCCTTTCTTATTGTACTAACAGGGGCTTTTAGTTGAATAACAATCTTCAATAATCGGGTGCTTTCCTAGAGTGAGGAAAGTGTTTATTATAGGGAACTTTTTGGGATAAAACTCAACAAAAAATAGGAAATTAATGTTAATATATAGAACAATTCTTAAAGGACGTACTGAAATTAGTGGAGGTGTTTTTTTGAACAAAGATAAAGAAGCTCCTGAAGAAAGAAGAGAAAGGTTGAGACAAGAAGAATTTAAAAGAAACCCTGCAGGAAGTATTCACGGTGGAGGACTTCAAGATTTAATTGGGGATTTAGGTTGGAAAGGTACAGGAATACTCATTATTTTAATAATAGTAGGTACCATAATCTATTTAGCTTTCTTCAGCTAAACCAGTTAACATTATGCATGTATTATTCAACTAACAGACGCATTTTTTTAATAAGAAATGCGTCTGTTTTCATTTAAGGGCCATATTCTTGAGGTAAGTTAACAAATGCCGTGAGCCATTCGTAGGAAGAGATGAATTTTAATAAAAAATATATTTCATTGTCAAATATTATTCTTTATCAAACCTTTCTTTAAAAATAGAATATAATTTCAAAATAGAACTTAATAGCATTGTATAAAATAGTTTATATTTTATCCATTTTTATAATATTAATGCAATAATTGGTAAAGTGGTTAGTGAGGGGTGGTTAAAATGTAAATATATGATACTAAAAATAAATAGGTAAGTAAAAATCTAACAATTCTGGAGGATAGTAACGTGATAAAAAAACTATTATCAGCAGTAATAATTGCAATAATTGCTTTTTCTACAATTGCAACACCAATATCTAAAGCACAAGAAGTCTCTAAAATAAGTGAAGAAGCAAAAAAAATTAGTAAAATAGAAATAGAATCTTTTATGATGGAAGTTTTATCAGACGATATAAATTCTGAAGGTTTTTATGAAGAGATTGGTACAAAAAAAGTTGATGCAATTACAGAAATGAAGGGTACAGAAGATAACTTAACTACGATTGTTACTTCAATTGAAGATTATTATGACTTAAATGGAAATTTCACAGAATCAATTATTAAAAAAGAAGTTCTTAAAACTGACTATATTAATGGTTTATCTGAAGTTGAAGTATATGAAAAAAAGCAAATAAACCACAAACATTTAAAAATAAACAATCTGTGAAATCAGTAAAAGAAGCTGAAGAATTTGTTTTAAATACTTCAGACAAAGAGGAGATAAAAACTCTCTTTAATAATAAATTTAAGGAACTATCTACTTTCTCTGTTAATAAGAAAAGTGGGAAATGGTACACAAAAGATGAGCTTCGTAAATTGAAAGATTCATTGATGTCTGCTAAATTTAGATATGAACAAAGTGATTTACTCCCAAAATATAACGGTAATACAACTCTTATTCCAGATGGAAGTAATACTAGTACAAACGAGACTAATAGTGGAATCTCTATTCAATCAGGAGCATATAGTTGTGGTACAGTCCAATGTGCAGGAGCTTTCGATAACTATTATAATTATAATATGACAACTGGAAAATTTACTATACAAACACTTAGTTCTTCAGCACATAAATATATACGAACGACTGGTAGTACAATTGGTAATTCAACAAATGCAACGTCTCTAAATAAATTTATGGGCTATATTGATCAATATGAATCATATATAATTGACAAAATGCAAGCTAATTCCTGGGAAGTTGTTTTTGATTTCGCATTATTTGTAGCTGCGCTTACTGAATTTATCAAAGGTGCTGGGACTGGCCCTGCAGGTTGGGTAGGAGCAATGGCTATGTCAGTAAGTATAGTTAGTTTATTAGCGGACTTTACAGATATTATTTATGCTACTACTGCTCGAGCTAATTACAGTTTGCAGGCAGAAAAATTATTAGTTAATGCACAAAACCAAATGAATTACAAAAACTGGAAAGACTATACAGCAACACTAGTAAGTGGTTATTAATTGAATCTTATTGACAATTTGTTTTGTAAAAGTGGGTGTTATATGAGGAAAATTGGAACTCTAATAATTATTATACTGTTGATTATTATAATGTATCAAAAATTTGGAGGTTTTTTCAATAATATAACAAAAGAAGAAGCAGAACAAATTGCTTTAGAAGATGCTAAATCAAAAGGATTTGAAACAGTATCACTTTGGAAAAAGTTTGATTACGAAACAAATCAAAAATATACTTATTCCCAAAAATATGATAAAGACGTAAATACGTGGAAGGTACAGCTGGATATCAAAAATCATCCAGATGAGTATAATTCCCCAGCTTTAATTTATTTTATAAGTGTTAATAATGGTGAAATCATAGCCACTATAAATATAGTAGATAATGTTGAAGAAGATATAGAAAATACAATTGAAAACTAGTAAATGAATTAATAAAAGCAAGGCGAAGTTAACTCGCTTTGCTTTTTTATACCTCTATTATCCTCCTACTCCTTTTCGTATCTATGAAAGGAAGGGATAAGGAAGGATTTTATGGAATATGTGGAAATTTAGTGTTTGACCATTAATTATATAGAGGTGGGCCATTTTTTCGTCCAAATCATCTTGTGCTACACCTATGTAGTATAGAGTAGTTGCTTGAGAATGTAAACGTCAACCCCAAATGAACATTTTTTGCTCATTTACGATGAACACTTTTGATTAGTTGAAAATCTTTTGTTGATGTTTTAATCGGTGACTTTCGTTGTTCATATGAATAACCTCAACTCGGTGTAACAGGCGATCTAATATGGCCGTCATCATCCCTTGATTCTCTACTAGCTCTGTCCATTCTTCTGGACTTCGATTGGATGTTAAGATGAGAGAACTCTGTTCATATAATTGGTGAATTAATTGGAAGAACAGTGTTGCTTCTCGTTGATCCATCGCCATATACATGACATCATCAATAATAATTAGGTCGGAAGCACGGAGCCGCTTTAATTGAATTTTTGATTTGTTTGTAAATTCTTCGGTTTTTAGCAGCTGAATTAATTCTCCCATGGTCACGAAATACACTTGAAATCCTTTTTGAATCGCTTCAATCCCCAGTCCAACCGCTAATAAGGTTTTACCTGCTCCAGGCGGTCCGAGTAAGATTAAATTGTAGGCTTGTTCTAACCACTGGTACTCACGTAACTGCTTTAATTGGCGCTCTGTAACGGCTGTTTGCTCGTCCAAATGAAACATATTTAACGGTTTATAGAACGGAAATCGCGCCCAATTCAATCGCTTTTCAATACTTTTTTCTTCGCGCCTTTTCAGTTCAAAGGTGGTTAGCTGTTCTATAAATTCTAAGTACGTCCATGATGTTTGCTCTGCTTGACGAAGGAGCTCTGGAAGTTCCTCCGCTGTTTCTGCTAATCGTAACTGTTTAAATGCTTGCTGAATTTCTGTGACACTTTTACTCATTCACTTTTCCTCCCATTCGTTGAACATACGCCTTTAAATCTCTTGTTTCTACGGGTATTGAAACAGATTTTGTAGAATCTACCAGTATATCAAGAATGGGTTCGGGTTGCTGCCGTTTTAAATAGTCAACGATATCACGAAATGCATTTGCACTATACAATTTTTCACGCATACATTTTTTAAGTGCAGTAGAAATCCACTCTGGATTCTCTTCAGCTACTTTTTGTAAAAGAAGTAATTGATCTCGACGATAACGCCCGTATGTATGACAAATTTCTTCAGTAAACTGACGCGATTCTTCCGTACTTGGAAATAAAGTGAGCACATGTTGTTTTAACGTATCAATCGTTCTAGAACGATCACGCGCATGGTTTGGATTTTTAATCAGTCTTCCTTTTTCTAAACTAATTGTATGCTTAGCAAGAATTTCACCAGAGGTTGATTCTACTATAATTAATTGTTGCCCATTAATTTGCAGTTTTACTTGAGGGCATTTTGTATACGTGCCAATCGGAACGGAATAGCGATTGGATTCAAAGCGAATCGTGTTGTCCTTATTCACATTCCTTGTTATAATTTCTGTAGGGTTGCTTTCTGAAAATGAAAGCGTTGAGGAGGTCTTTCTTAAGTGTTGCTTTTCCAGGAGAAACACTTCGAAAGGTCTCTTTTTTGTTGTCTGATGCACTTTGAAGTTACCCGTTCGTTCTAGCCATTTCCACGCTTTTTCATTCCAGTCTTCAATCGTTGAAAAGACACGGTGAATAGCGAAATTCTTCTTCACATATTTCACGACGTTTTCAATTTTCCCTTTCGATTCAGGGTCTGCTTTTCGACAAAGATAAATCTTAAATTTCCTTTCATTCACATACTGTTGGAATTCCTTTGTTAAAATAAGATCCCCTGCATTTTCGCTGACCGCTATGAGATTGTCTTGATCATAAACGATTTCTTCGGGCATCCCTTCAAAATAACGAAATGCATTCTCATGACAACGAATCGTATCACGTGTAGTAAAGGGTCGGTCTTGCCATTCCATATATTTTTGACGGGAATGAGCCAATACAAAGGCAATGAAATAGAGCTTCACTTCTTTTTTCTGTGTGGTCTTTTGAATCGTTTGTCCCCAATCAACTTGCATTTGTTTCCCTGGTGGTTGCTCGACAACTGCTTCGTATTCTCTAGGTTCAGCCGTTTTTTCAATTTGATATATTTCCCTCATCTCATTGACATACCGACGAACAGTGCTTTCCCCAACTTCGATCGTAGGGAATTTTTCTTGAAGCCAATCTAACATCTGAGCGCCACTCATACTTGGATTTTCTTGTAACCAATTCACAACCCAATCTCGGTAGGGGTCTAACTTTTTCTTACGCTCAATGGTTCCAAATTCTTCAACAGCTTCTTCAAATGTCATGTTCAAATATTTATACACTGTATTACGTGAAACTTTTAACTGCCTTGCAATTTGCGAAATACGCAATTTCCTTTCATGTAAACGATGAATATCAATATATAACACTAGCTTCTCCTCCATTAGTACAGCCTCCCAATAAACTAAATAATACTAGTTTACTAGAAGTATATTGAATAGTGAAAAAGTGTTCAAACCAAATGAGCAAATTCTGTTGATTCTATTTTAGCGTTTACA
>JAEXYZ010000059.1 GCA_023405135.1 Bacillota bacterium
AATTGATTCGACACCAATAACAGTAGGGAAATTTAGGAAGGCTGGCAAGGCTTTTTTTACACAAATTAAGTGCAAAGTTATGTACTAATTTCTTTCATAACTCTGCACTTCTATTTTGCAATAAACAATAGGGTACAATTTAGTCCAACTTAAATCTTTAAAAAGTTTCTTTTCATAGTAAGAAAAGACGATATAACCTGTATCGTGATTATTATTATTATCGAATTCACGATAATAGTAATAATCAAATATTACAGGGTAATTTTTCCCATTGTAATAGAAGCCATCTGCCGAATTGTATTTATTAATATTTATATTTTCATTATTCATGGAATTTTTCGCCACATTGTACATTCGTGTATCCATTCCTATATGATACTCTTCATCTTGATAATTCGGAATATCTATTATTGGGGATATGATATAATTAGGTGAAAATATATATATATGGTAAAAATTACTTTCACTAAAATTACTTTCACTAAAATTAATTTCTTTATTACTATTATTTAATTTCAATTGGAGATAATTTTGATTATCTATATTTGTTTTAAATTCATAATCTATACTAATATCATCAGGCTTTAATTCGGGCTTAAAGACGAAAAATTTTTTCTTCAAACATTATTACTCCCTCAGAAAATAGAAAATATTGGAAAAGGATGGGATAAAGCCCACCCTCTCTATGCCTCAATCATTTGCTCAGCTTGTTGCTCGTCAAAAACAAATGCTAGAGTAAAAAGTCCAAGATTACTAACGATAGATGGTTTTAAAACTGAGTTTACCTTGATACAATCGCCCGACAATTTGTTCAGTCGACCAAGTATCCCGCAACTTTTCTTGAACAGCCTCTTTTAACTCTGGCGTACATTTTGATTTGGCTCCACAATTGGATTTGTTGGCTTGATAACGTGCTTGTGCTTCTTCAGCAGTACATTCAGCGTTTCTTTTCAATTCACGTGAAATAGTAGATGGCTGTCGGTTTAACTGATAAGCAATTTTTCTAATCGAATACCCTAATTCGAGTAATGTTTCTATTTTTACACGCTCTGATATGGTAAGATGTGAGTAGCTCATACGATTTCCTCCGTTTAAATGTTGGTGTGGTAACTACATTTTACACGAGGTCGTTATGGGCTTCTTTTAATTTGTCTTAGGTGTTTCACTTAATATTACAATCCGTCTTATAAATAAAGTTTCTAGAGTTATCTATAATTGAAGTTTTGGTAGGAAGTTTATTTAATTCTATACCATTAACAAATTATAAATTTTAAATGAAACACTTGGGCCTTAGCTAACCTTACAATGTTTAGCTACTGAAGTCTCAAGCGTCTATTTAACAAATTAGAAATTTTGAATCTAATAGATAATCTCAATATCCCGAACTAGTCGTTGTCTCCTCAGTCAAATTTACAATTCCAACTCCATTACTAGTTCCAATTCTTGTGGCACCTAGCTCAATGTACTTTTCAGCAAAGCTGGTTTGTCTTCTATCAAGGTAATTATCTTGGATTATATATACCGAATCTAGTCCCATTTAAAAAAGATGCAGCTATATTATCCATCCTTGAAAAAACTATCCCTTTTTCAATTAAACTATCAATCCATTTTTCTAAACCTAATAAACGATGCCCACGACCGGAAACTTGTGGATGGAAAGTGGCAACTAAAACACCATTTTCAATGTCTCGAAGCATATATTCGATATCACCATCCCAATTAATATACATTTCTTCTGGTGTCCTTAGTCCAGGAAAAAGTCCGCTTGGGGTTTTTAGATACTCAAAATAAACATAATCATCAAGTGACCAAGAAACAGGTATTTCAACAATCTTTGAAAGGGCTCCAAATTTTGTAGCTCTATCTTTAAAATGTTCATCACCTATACGGCTAAAATAGACACCGTAGTCATTTCCCATTTGACTACTATCATATAAAATCCCTAAACTTTCAAGGTTTCTTATCGTTCGAGACGACACATCCCACGACGGCGAACGAAATCCTTTCGGGCGAATACCAGTCAATGTTTCTACAGCTTGAATGGATTTCTGTAAAATCTCCCATTCCTCTTCTTGAGAAAGAATATTGAAGTTTTCATGCACATAACCATGTAAAGCAATCTCATGCCCATGTTCGTATATCATTTTGCATATATTTGGATAAGTCTCAATTGTATGTCCTGGTATAAACCATGTACATTTTATACCCCTCTTTTCCAAAATATGTAATATTCTAGGCACTGCAATGACACCAAATTCTCCTCTAGAAATAGATGTTAAACTGGTCATATCTCTTTGAATCCATAATGAAATAGCATCAAAATCAAAAGTTAAACAGACAGTTCCATTATTCATAACTCTCACCTTTTGCTATGGACTTACCAGCCGATCTTCCCCCATCTATCACAAACTCCGCTCCAGTTGTATAACTTGATTCATCGGAAGCTAAAAATATGACCGTTCGAGCAACCTCTTCAGGAAATCCTATTCTGCCTAAAGGTACACCTTTGGATTGCTGATTTTCATTTGTTTCATCGACTTTCCCTCTATACTTCATCATATCTGTATTAACAAACCCTGGATAAATTGAGTTGGCTCTTATATTATAAGGTGCATACTCCATTGCAACATGCTTAGTCAAACTTCGAATAGCACCTTTACTAGTCCCATATAAAGATACTCCAACAGAGCCCATTAACCCCGCTGTAGAAGAATTATTTATAATTGAACCACCATTTTGTTTCATCATTACAGGTAAAACATATTTTAATCCCAAAAATGTACCTGTAACGTTAATATTCATTACATTTTGCCATTCATCAAAGGTCGTCTCTATCAATGGTTTAATTAGAAATGTACCAGCATTATTAAATAAGATATTTATCTCACCGTATTGATCTAAAGTTTTTGCAATTACATTTTCCCACTCAGTTTCCAAAGCAATATTATGATGAATATAAAGGGAATTTCCCCCGCATTTTTTTATTTCCTCTGAAGTATGAATCACTGCTTCCTCATTAATATCGGTAACCACCACATTTGCTCCTTCTTTTGCAAATAAGATGGCAGTTGCTCTCCCTATCCCATTACCAGCGCCAGTTATAATCACCGTTTTATCCTTTAATCGCATCATACTTCCTCCTATTCATCCTTGACTTGGTATTTCAACTCTAATAATCTGTTATTAAATGAAATGATGATTATTGATTATCATTTTCTAGTTTTCCAGCAGAATAGATAAGAAGAATTTAGCGCTAATTAGTATTGCTCGTTCATCAACGTTAAATTTGGGATGATGTTGAGGGTATTCTGCTGCGATTTCGCTATTTCCTCCACCCACAAATACAAAGGCACCCGGAACTTCTTTTAAATAATACGCAAAATCTTCCATCCCCATTGAAGGAAGAGGGTATTTCACATTCTCTTTTCCTACTAGGTTAATAGCTATTTTTTCTGCCTTTTGAATATGATATGGATCATTAAACAATGATGGATACCCGCGTTCATAATTTACAATGACGCCTGCCCCCGCACCTTCACATGTCGATTTTGCAATTTGCTTTATATTTTTCTCAATCGAATCTCTAACCTTTTCATCAAACGTTCTGACAGTACCAGTTAAACTTGCTCTATCTGCAATGACATTAAAAGCCTGTCCTGCGTGAAACGTTCCAACTGTTACTACAGCGGGATTATGAGGATCTGTTCTTCTACTAACAATATTTTGTAGATTATTTACTAATTGAGCACCGACAACCAAAGAGTCAATTGTAATTTGTGGTTTTGCTCCATGTCCACCTTTTCCGATAATCTCAATTTCAAACTTATCGCCAGCTGCCATAGCATTTCCTTCTATAATACCGATTGTACCAATAGGTAGCGATGACCACACATGAACACCGTAAATGGCGTCAACACCTTCTAGACAGCCATCCTCAATCATAGATTTGGCTCCCCCAGGTATTTGTTCTTCGGCAAATTGATGGATAAACACAACTGTTCCACAAATTTCTTCTTTAAACTCGCTTAATACTTTTGCAACTCCTAGCAAACTTGCTGTATGAACATCATGGCCACAAGCATGCATAACTCCAGGAATTCGAGATTTATATTCAACTTCCTTTTCATCTTGAATTGGTAGTGCATCAAAGTCAGCTCGAAAAGCAATTGTTTTTCCAGGTTTTCCTCCCTTCAATTTTCCTATAACACCCCTACCACCAACTTGTGTCCTTACTTCTAAACCTACGCTTTCCAAAAATTCTGAAATTTTTTTCGGAGTATTTACTTCTTCAAATGAAAGCTCCGGATACATATGCAAATCTCTACGAAATGCTACTAATTCCGGATAGATCTCTTCTAATCTAGAAAATAATTTATTTAGCATTTGTTTTCCACTCCAATATATAAATGATTTTGTTAAACATACAAATGACAAGCAACAGAATGATTGTTTTCTAATTCTGTAAGGATTGGTGCTTCGGTTTTACACCTTTCCATTGCATACTGACATCTTTTATGGAATTTGCAACCCGAAGGCGGATTAATAGGTGAAGGAATATCCCCCTTTAAAACAATTCTCTCCCTCTTGAATTCAGGATTAGCAACTGGAATGGATGATAAAAGAGCTTTTGTATAAGGATGTAAAGGATGAGAAAATAATTCATCCGTTGGTGCTTTTTCTACTAACTCGCCTAAATACATTACTCCTATATGGTCAGAAATATGTCTTACTACACTTAAATCATGGGCAATAAAAATATAAGAAAGATTGAATTGTTCCTGTAGTTCTTCCATTAAATTAATGACTTGAGATTGGATCGAAACATCCAATGCAGAAACCGGCTCATCACAAATAAGAATTTCTGGGTTTAAAGCTAATGCTCTGGCGATTCCAATCCTTTGTCTTTGGCCCCCTGAAAACTCATGTGGGTATTTGTAATATTGGTCTTCTCTTAATCCAACTTTATAAAGTAACTCCATAGCACGTTCTTTACGCTCTTTAGAATTATATAATTTATGAATTTTCATTGGTTCTTCAATGGCACGTCCAATTCTATGCTTTGGATTAATAGAGCTATGTGGATCCTGAAAAACCATTTGCATTTTACTACGCATTTTATGAAATTCCCTTTGCTTCAGCTGAAAAAGGTCTTGTCCGTTATATAATGCTTGGCCGCCTGTCGGTTCTGTTAGGCGAAGAATTGTTCGGCCTGTTGTACTTTTGCCACACCCTGATTCTCCAACTAATCCTAATGTTTCATTCTTGTGTAATGTAAATTCAACATTATTTACAGCCTGCACATATCCTTTCTTTCCCCCTATAGTAGAATTAATAGGAAAATACTTTTTTAAACCTTTTACTTCTAAAAGAGGACTTACTGTTATAGTTTCATTACGTATTGACTGCATTATTTTCATCCCCCTTCAAAATAGTTTCATAGTTCCAACACCTTACTTTATGACCATTATCCAATTCAATTAATTCCGGAGGATTAAGACACTGTTCTGTTGAAAAATCGCATCTTGGAGCAAATCGGCATCCAGTCGGAACATTTTGTAATGAAGGAACCACACCTTTAATAACGTTAAGTTTTTGAGTTCGATCACCATCTAAATGAGGAATAGATTTTAATAGCCCTTTCGTATAAGGATGAAGGGGTTTTTTAAATAATGTCTTTACATCTGCTTCTTCAATTACTTGACCTAAATACATAACAATCACTCTCGTACATACCTCTGCAACAACACCTAAATCGTGAGTAATCAATATTACTCCCATATCGAGCTCTTCCTTAAGTTCCTGTACAAGCTCCAATATTTGGGCCTGTATAGTAACATCAAGAGCAGTTGTAGGTTCATCAGCTATGAGAAGCTGTGGTTTACAAGATAAAGCAAGGGCGATTACAACTCGTTGTCTCATACCACCAGAAAGTTCATGGGGATATTCATGAACTCTTTTTTCCGGAGATGGTATACCTGTTAATCGAAGCATCTCTATCGCTCTCTCATATGCTTCTTTTTTCCCTACCTTTTGGTGAATCATAATCGCCTCTGCAATCTGATTTCCGATAGTGTAGACTGGGTTCAGAGAACTCATCGGATCTTGAAATATCATTGAAATTTCATTCCCACGTATTTCTCTCATTTGTTCATGAGAATAGCCTAATAGATTCTTTCCTTTATAAAGAATCTCACCTTCATATTTTGTTACTTTTTCATTTAGAAGCTGTAGAATCGATTCGGATGTAACACTTTTTCCACATCCCGACTCACCTACTAGCCCAACCATTTCACCAGCGTTAATTTGAAAGGAAACATTATCAACTGCCGTAACAGTCCCTTTTTCGGTTGAAAACAATATTTTTAAATTATTCAATTTTAAGAGAGGCTCCATACATTTCACTTCTCCTTTACCAATTATTTTTTGGTATGTGGGTCTAATAAATCTCTAAGACCATCCCCAAATAAATTTAAAGCCAAAACAGCTAATATGATAAACGTTCCTGGGAATACGGTCATCCACCAAGCGTTATAGATAACAGCTTTTCCTTCGTAAATAATATTTCCCCAGCTTGGAGAAGGAGCTGGAATCCCAACACCTAGGAAGCTTAAACTAGCTTCAATAATAATCGAGATTGCAAATACATAGGTAAGTTGTATAATCAATTGAGAAATTGTATTCGGTGCAATGTGCATCCATATAATTCGCGTTGCACTGCCACCTTGTGATTTCAGCGCTTCAATATAAGTTTGTTCCTTTACTACAAGAGCTGCGGAACGGATAACCCTTGCAACTGTAGGAATCATAACGAAACATAGCGCCCCAATAACGTTAATCGTTTTAGGTCCAAGAGCTGCCATTATGGCAATAGCTAAAAGTATTGCTGGAATGCCATTAATCCATCGCAAATCCTCATTAGAATATGATCTAGATAGCGATTATAGGCAGAATATAGACCTATAACCATTCCAAATAATCCAGAAATTATGGCAACAGATAATCCTACCGTCATGGAGGCCTGTGTTCCAAAAATAACTCTACTAAATAAATCTCTTCCTAAATTGTCTGTACCAAAATAATGCACGAGAGAAGGAGCTTGTAACCTCGCTGAAGCATCTATTTCCAACGGATCCTGTGTAGCAATTATTGGAGCCATAAAAGCAATTATAGTCAGAAAAATTAATATCAAGCTTCCAAAAACCATCAATTTATTTGAAACTATTCGTTTTAAAAGTAAAGAACGTTGCTCTTTATTATACTGCCGTTTATTTGGCGCCAACGTTTCGTTCCCATAAATCGGTTTCGCCTCCATTTTTATCATCTCCTCGAAAATTACTTCTTCTTACTTAATCGAACTCTTGGATCAAAAAATCCGTACAATAAATCTACAATCAAATTAATAAGAACATAGGAAAATGCTATAAGTAAGATGGTTCCTTGGATTACTTCAAAATCTCTTCTCATAATTCCATTTAAGATTAATTGTCCAATTCCAGGAATATTAAACACTGTTTCAATGACAACAGCACCAGCAATCAATTGACCAAATGTTTGACCGATAACTGTAAGTATAGGAATAAAAGCATTTTTCAAAGCGTGTTTATAGATGACTACCTTCTTTTTAACTCCTTTAGAATGGGCTGTTTTGATATAATTGGCATTCAAAACATCCAGCATGGAAGAGCGGGTAACCCTTGCAATAAGTGCTGCTTGAATTGCTCCAAGTGCAAACGCAGGTAAAATTAAATATTTAATATGCAGGAGGAATCCACTACTTAAAGGCTGGAAGCCAGCTACAGGGAGTAAAGCAAGGTTTACAGCAAACAATAATACTAATAAAAGAGCCAATAAAAAATTCGGAATTGATATTCCAAGTAATGAAATAATCATAAAAGTTTGATCAGTAAATGTTCCTCGCTTAGTGGCAGCAATTATTCCCGCAGGAATTGAAATTAAGATTGCTATAATTTGAGCCATTATTGCCAACGAGAGAGTAGGTGCCAGATTTTCTAAAAACGCATGTAAAACCGGCTTATCCATATAGATTGACCAGCCCAAATCCCCCTGAAGAACCTTTGATATCCAAATTATAAATTGTTCATAAACAGGTAAATTCAGACCCATTTCTTCTCTTAAATTGTTTACCTCTTCAACAGACGCATCCGGTCCTAATATAACAGCTGCAGGATCTCCAGGTGTTAAATGAATAATGAAGAATACTACAACTGAAACTACACACATTACTGGAATTAATGATAAAACTCTTTGGAGTATATATGCCTTCAAAGGATCTCCTCCTCTAATTTGAATTTAGTGCTCCCCTCCTATTTAAAAAGGGAGCACTAATTTTGTTAGCATAGAGTGATTTTATTGTTCAAGGCTTGTATTCCAGAATTTTGGACCCATAAACTCCGAATATCCTTGAACTTTATTGGAATAGCTTGAAATAAAGTTAGTCATACCAATATTAATAACCGGTAGTTCCTTCCAAATGATACTCTGTAATTCTTCATACATTAGTGTTGCTTCTTCTTGTGAAGGTGCATTTCTAATTTCACTTATCAAACGATCGATTTCCGGACTATTTGTCCAACCTGGATACTCAACTTTAGATTCTAAAAACGGATAAGCTAATGGTGTAGCAACAGTAGTAAATTGAGTGAAGAAAATATCCCATTCTTCCGGATTTTGTCTGCGTTCTAGCAATGTCGCCCAATCTGTAACATCTAGCTTCACCTTCATGCCAATTTCCTCAAGTGATTGTTGAGCGATTACAGCAGAGTCGTAATGATATTTGTAGTCGCTACTAGTAAGAATGGTAATTTCCTCGCCATTATACCCAGCTTCTTTCAACAATGCTTTTGCCTTATCGACATCATGTACGTTATAATTTTCTTCCCCAGCCTTTGTGTACCAATTCTTTTGCTCGGGTCGCATAAATGCTGGTTCAAGACTATAGAATTCTTCACCAGTAAATGCTAATGATAATAATTCTTCATTTTTTATAGCATGATTCACTGCTTGTCTTAGTCTAAGATCTTCAAAGATTCCTTTTTTGTTGAAAATCAATGTTTCAAAACCATATGGCCAAACATCTATCACGACATTCGGTGAATTTTTAAGCTGCTCATAGCTATCAAAAGGCAATTCAAACGCATAGTCATATTCCCCACTAATTACTCCATTCACTCGAGTTGAATTATCCGGAACAAAGTTAAAAATGATTTCATCGACTAAAGCTTCTTTTTTTCCGCCTAAACCACTTGCAGGAGTATCCAATGGTTTATAGTCATCAAATTTTGTTAACTTTATATAGGAATCATGTTTCCACTCTTCTAATTTAAAAGGACCTGTTCCTATAAATTCCTTTACACCAGTCGCATCAGCTGCATCTATTACCTCTTTTGGCATTATAGAAGCTGTTTGAGTCACATCGGCTAGTCTATATAAAACTGATAGAGAAGGATTCTCTACATGCAAGATAACTGTATATTCATCTACTTCTTCCCATGTAGAATTACCCAATTCAGTCTTTGCTGTTCCGTTTTGCTGCCATTTTGTCATCGAAGCAACAACGTCTTCAGCCTTCATTTCTTTCCCATTATGAAATAAAATGCCCTGTCTCAATTTAAAGGTAATTGTTTTTCTATCTTCGCTTTCTTCGAATGATTCTGCTAGCATAGGCACAACTTCATAATTTTCATCAAAAGTTACTAGATTTTCGAATATTTGCCTTGCAATATCACGAACTACATTTGTGTTCGTTGTATGTGTATCAAGAGTAGGTGGCTGTGAATTCCAAGCTAGCTTTAATGTACCTCCAGAAGAATTAGTGTCACCTTCTTGTTGTGAATCTTGTTGATCTGAACTACAGCCAATTAATAGAAATATAGAAAGCAACATTATGAAACCTATCTTAATAAATCCTTGTTTCTCCATTTTTTAACCCCCCGTTATAAATAATTAATATTAATTTAAGAAATTACGATTTAACATAAGATGCTACTACCTCAATTTCAATAGATACATCCTTGGGAAGTCTACTAACTTCGATAGTAGATCTTGCAGGACGATGTTCACCTAATAAAGTTCCATATTCATCATTGATAATGGCGAATTGTTCCATATTAGTTATAAAAATAGTAGTCTTAATAATATTTTTGAATTCTAATCCTTCATTTTCTAAAATAGCTTGTATATTATTCATTACTTGTCGAGTCTGCTCTCTAATATCTGCTGTTTCAACCTTGTTAGTAGCTGGATTAATTGGTATCTGACCTGATAGAAATAAGAAATCTCCTACTCTAATGGCTTGCGAATAGGGACCAATCGCTTCTGGGGCTCCAACACATGTAATCACTTTCATTATTTTTCCTCCTTAACAGTTGTTCAAAAACCATTTACTCTAGGAAATAATCTTTTTCATGATAGATGTTTTGAATCATTTCAACTCGTTTCATCACTTCCTTTTCATACTTAATTTCAATACCAGTTGTAATAATATTCAACAAACTCAGAACGGAGCTAATCGGAATAAAATTTTCAGAATTAGCATGTATTTGAGTTATGATGCTCAAATCAGAAATACGAGATATTGGTGATAGCAAATGATCAGTAATTGCAATAATTTTAGCACCTTGTCCCTTTACCGTTTCAGCAACATCCAAGCTTTGTGCAACATATCTTGGGAAAGAAATAAAAATAAAAACTACATTCTTGCTAGGCTCTATTAATAGGTCTTCGGGATAATTATTTATAGATGAAATTAAGAAAACATTTCTTCTTAACATATTTAACTTTAAATAAAGCCAATGCGCTGCGGGGTATGATGCTCTATATCCGGCTATATAAACTTCATCTGCCATCATAATTTCATCAATTACTTGCCAATATTGATCCATCTTTAAATTATTTCTTAATGCATTCAGTATTTCAATTTCTTCTTCTATTAAACTATCAATAAAATCCGATTTACTCTTTTGTTCCTCACTTGATACATTTTCCTGTGAGTCCTTTTTTAATAAATAATTCCTTTGAATATACTTTTGCATTTGCGAGAAACTTTCAAAGTCCAAAGTATAAGATAGTCGAATCACTGTCGTTTCACTCACTTCAGCTTGTTTAGCAATTTGAGAAGCGGTAGACATACTGAAACTCACCACATCTTTTAATAACAAATCTGCTACCTTTTTTTGTCCCTTTGATAATTCCTTATGTTTTTCTTTTAATAATTCTTCAATACTCATTTTAAATTCCCCATTCAAAGAATGATATTCTTCATTTTGTTTACAAAAAGGATTATATAATTCTTTTTATATTTTTATAATACTTAAAATTCAGAAAAATGTAAATATTATATTTTTAATTCTTTCAAAATTTTATTTTTCACGATTCATTATTTTTATAGTTTTTATTAACGTGGTAAATAAATAGGCTAACTTTTACATAATCGAAAGATAAATTTGAATGAAAGTGATTGGGTTTCAAAGAAAAAACACTAGATAGATTTTTAACCTACCTAGTGTCCATTACTTATTTCTTAATCGCTTTAAATGCAGCTGATTGTTCTTTAATACTACGTTCCGCTGCGAAACGTTCAATGCTTGAAGCACCGAAGAAGCCATCTAGTTCCGGAATTTTGCTTATAACGTATTGGGCATCTTCTGGCTCTGAGATTGGACCACCGTGACACATTACCATAATATCTGGGTTCACTTGACGACCAACTGCAATAATTTCATTAATTTTTTCTACACAGTCATCTAATGAAAGGGCTGTTTTTGCGCCAATTGTTCCTTTTGTTGTAAGCCCCATATGTGCTACTAATACATCCGCGCCTGCTTCTGCCATTGCCTTTGCTTGCTCTGCATCAAATACATATGGGCAAGTCAGCATATCCATGTCATGAGCTTTACGAATCATTTCCACTTCTAAACCGTAGCCCATTCCTGTTTCTTCAAGGTTTTGACGGAATACACCATCGATCAACCCTACTGTAGGGAAGTTTTGTACCCCATTAAAGCCTTGCTCTTTTAATTGCTTTAAGAAAATATCCATCACACGGAATGGATCCGTACCACATACTCCCGCTAACACTGGAACATCTTTTACGATTGGTAGAATTTCTTGCCCCATGTCTACCACGATGGCATTGGCATCACCGTAAGAAAGTAATCCTGCCAGCGAGCCACGTCCTGCCATTCGGTAGCGACCAGAGTTATAGATAATAAGTAAATCAGCTCCACCAGCCTCACTACTTTTCGCTGTAATCCCTGTACCTGCCCCTACTCCCACAAGAATATTACCAGCTGCTACTTGTTCTTTAAATTTTACAATATTTTCTTCACGTGTTAATGTGTTCATTTGAACCCTCCTAAAATTTCAATATCTAAGTGTAATTAAGCCTTTAATAATTCAATTAATTTATTAGCTGCTGCGATGGCAAATGCATCATCATTAATGGCATTTTCCAATTCGATTACTTCAACTGTATTGCCTACTTGATTTCGTAACGTATTGAATAACACTTCATTGGCATGTGGATCATAGAAAGCTTCACCTTCCACATCAATGGCAGATACTCCTTTTAGCGGAAGCATTAATGACGTGTTTCCTTTAGCCAAATTTAATTTTTCAGCAATAACTGTCCCTATTTCTTGAAGTTCTTCTGCGGTAGTACGCATTAATGTGACAGTCGGATTGTGCTGATAAAGATTTCGCTCTTTAAACTGTGTAGGTACACTATCGATGGGACCAAAGTTCACCATATCTAACGCACCAACAGATACTACCTGTGGAATACCCGCTTTTGCAGCTGCTTCCAGTCGATGAGGACCAGCATTTAATACCCCACCAACAATTTCATCGCACCATTCCGTTGTCGTTAAATCGAGTACACCTTTAATATAGCCCGCTTCAATTAATGCTTCCATACTTTTACCCCCTGCACCTGTTGCATGGAATACAAGCACTTCATAACCGTGTTTTTCTAAATATTCTTTTGCCGTTTTAATGCAAGGCGTCGTTACACCAAACATTGTTGCAGCTATTAAAGGCTTCCCTTCATCTTTAAACTCTTTCGCATTTTTTACCATTCCAACAATAGCATTTACTGCATTGCTAAAGATTTTCATAGAAATTTCATTTAGCCCTTCAGCATCAACTATCGATGGCATCATAATAATATCACTCGTCCCAACATACGGTGAGATGTCTCCCGATGTCATAGTAGATACCATTACTTTCGGAATACCAATTGGTAATGTTTGCATCGCTGGTGTTGCTAGTGATGTACCACCCGAACCACCAATTGAAATAATCCCATCAAAACGACCTTGTGCATAAAGTTGTGGAATTACTGTTGCTGTTCCTTTAGACAGTACTAATGTTGCGGTAGCACGGTCTTTTTTCTCAATAATTGAATTGATATCCACGCCTACTGCAGCAGCTAACTCTGCATTCGTAACATCTGGCGTTATAAGTGGTTCAAACACACCTGTATGAATACAAAGCGTGGCAATTCCTTGTTCTTCAATTAAATCTTTCACAAATTTCAGTTCTTTCCCCTTTGTATCAAATGTCCCTAAAATTGCTACTGTTTTCACCATCGCACCCCCGTTTGATTTCCCCCATAAATGATAGCGCTATCATTTTATGAATAAAAAATAAAATGTATTTTTCTTTGAATACATTTTATCTAAAAAACGAAGGTTAAAATATGTATTTATTTATGTATTAATTGTGTTTATTTATCTAAGTGTTTGATTCTTTTGAAATTTTTTCGGGGAAGATCCCTTTACTTTTTTAAACATTTTACTAAACTGTGCATAGTCTTGATAACCAACTAAATTAGCAATTTCAACAATTGGTAAAGGAGATTCTGTTAATAGTTCCGCTGCCTTATTCATACGATATCGCAGTAAATAATCCGAGAAAGTGCATCCCATTTTTTCTTTAAATTTCAAGCTTAAATACGGTACAGACACATGAAGTGCTAATGCGATTTCACTTAAATGGATGGACTTTTGATAATTTTCTTTGATATGCTCTTTGACAAACTCAACGTAATCATAATTCTGAACCTTTCCTGATAATACTTTCATTAAAATATCTTTGCTTTCAGAATTGGTTGGTTTTTTAAAGGATTGGGTAGAATTTAAAATCGCCTTTTCAGCCGGGATCCGCTCAAATAAAGAACCCCCAATATACCCTTGGCAAGCTGTATTATCGTAAAAATATTGCGCATCGATTGGCGATTGTATCGGTCCCCCATACACCATTTTGATAACTTGAGGATTCAGTTCATCACACACAGCAAATATTCGATCTGCAAGTTGCCGAGCATTTTCAATCGATTGTACTTTTTTAGCTCCTAAATCGCCCCCGGTCGTTAAACCTAGATGAACACAAATGACATCAGCCCCAGCCTCAATCATTTGCTCTGCTTGTTGTTCGTCAAAAACAAATGCCAGCGTAAAGAGCCCAAGGTCACTAGCGATACGGATTGCTTCAACTTCCATTTCATAGCCAAGCCCATCTTCCTCCAACGCCTCACGAAACTGTCCATTTATCAGTCCGACTGTCGGAAAATTATTAACACCCGCAAAGCCCGCATTTTTTATGCTGGCAATATAATCTGCTAACACAATGGTCGGATCCGATGCATGCAAACCAAAAATGATAGGTTTATTCATCAATAACGGCATTAACTCTCGCGTTGCAAAGTCGAATACAATACTATTACTATTTCCATAACTTAAATAAGAAGAAAGTGAAGACCTTCCTTTTTGACGGTACCAGCCAGCACTCAACGCCAAAATAATATCCGCCCCACCCTTCACACTATACTTTGTCGTCATTCCACTTCCCGCAGCTATACCAAGAATATGCCCATTTGTATGTATTTGCGCATTTAATGTTTTAACAATTTGCGAACGATCATTAAACATTTAAAAGCCTCCTATATTGGAATAGGGTGAATATGGGGTGATTTTGGATTTACTTGTGTTTATTTTACTAGAAGTTTGGTGGGGGTGGGTAGGAGTTGAACTTATTAAGTGCTGGAATATTGGGTTTGATTTATAGGATTATTCGCAGGAACCTGCATATTCTTTGGAATTATTGGCTTGACATAAACGTACACGTGTCCACTTGGAACCATAAATTTGGTAATTTGTACTACATCTCCTCGCAACACTTCGAGCATAAGTAAATTACCTTATGGGAATCGGAACTAGCAGAGTATATTTACTATAAAAATAACAAACGCATGAAAGCAAAGTTAAAAGACCTAAGCCCGGTGGAATACCGAACTCAGATCCTTTGAATAGCCTAAGTACTTACATCTAACTTTCTTGGGTCAGATTAATTCATGGAAAGCGCCCGATTATGGAATAACTAAACAGATAATCTTAATTTTAATCAGTTCTCTTTTGTATTTCCAAAGATTTTTAACCCAAATGCTCCAACGGTAAGTGTTATTAGTATTACTGTTACTATAAACACAATTTCTGCTGTAGAAATAAGTTTATCTATTTTTAAAGAGAACCAAATAATCTCAAAGAAAAGAATCAATACCCAAATTATAAATACTGCTTTTGTTTTGTCCTTATTCACATTTCTCCCCCTAATTTAACTAATTACCTTTAATTAAACTATTCGATAGTTTAAATTACATTTCTTCAAATCCTTCTATAATTTTAACATAAATATCCATTTTTTAAAATGAATAATCCATTATCATTGTAAATTAAAGAACTTTATTATGTCTGTACTGTTAAATTTAAAAAATTTTTCTAATCAGTGTCAATTTACCATCATTAGGGCAAATTAATTTATGTCATATATTACAATTTTATAGATTCATAAATTTATCTAGATATTTTTCATGATTACTTGCTAAATCAAAGGCTTCTAGATTTTCCATTATAGATAATGCTTTTTTAGTCTCTAAAACCCCTTCTCTTTTTCTACCGTTTTGTATATCATAAATACCTTTAACAAATAGCAATTCAGTTTTTTCATAAAATTTATCTGTGTTTTGTAGTAAGTTTTCTAGTGTTTTTATAAATAATAATGAATCATTAAATTTTTCACATTCTAAACAGACTATTATTGTGTTTAATAGAGTCCTTATTAATTCATTATAGTATTTGTCGACTTGAGAGTATAAAATATTTTGTGTAAATGAAAATTTCCATGTAAAAAGGAAGACCTTCTCTTGGTAGAATTAAGTCACCACAACCAATCCTAGAAAAGAGGTCTTCCCTATGAATCAGTTTACAACAGAAATTATCGATGCACTAGTAAAAAAACAAGATATTACCGAGGTTTTTCGTTCGCACTTGGAAATGGCGATCAACTCGCTACTTGTGACAGAGTTAACGGAATTTCTAGATTATGAAAAATATGACCGTATTGGCTTTAATTCAGGCAACTCACGCAATGGGTCTTATTCGCGTACGCTTCACACAGAGTACGGCGATTTAGCCATTCAAATTCCACGTGATCGCAATGGTGAGTTCAAACAACAGACCGTGGCTCCGTATAAGCGTTCGAATGATACGCTTGAAGATACGGTGATTCACCTGTTTAAAAAAGGCATTACGATGGCTGAAATTGCCCAGTTAATCGAAAAAATGTACGGCCATCACTATACGCCTCAAACGATTTCGAATATGACAAAAGCGGTTTCAGAAACAGTCGATGCATTTAACAACCGTTCGTTGCATAATCGTTACGTATGCGTGTATTTAGATGCGACGTATATTGCCGTGCGTCGTGATACGGTGTCCAAAGAAGCTGTCTATATCGCTGTTGGTATTCGCGAAGACGGCTCTAAAGAGGTACTCGCTTATACGATTGCCCCAACAGAGTCTGCTTACAACTGGCAAGAGCTACTAGAAGAGCTGAAAGACCGTGGTGTAGAAGACGTCTTATTATTCGTATCAGACGGCTTAAAAGGCATGGCAGACGCTGTTTTCACTGTGTTTCCAAAAGCAAAATATCAAGTCTGTTTAGTTCATGTCGGTCGCAATATTATGCATAAAGTACGCGTAGAGGATCGCAAGGAAGTCTGCGAAGATTTTAAAATGATTCACCAGGCAAAGGACGCCGAAGCAGCTGAGCTAGCACTTGGGCAGTTCTGCGAGAAATGGAGCAAATCGTACAAAAAAGTTACACAAGGCTTACTAAATAACCCGTATTTACTGACGTTTTATCAGTTTCCAAAAGCAATTTGGCGAAGCATCTACTCGACCAATTTAATTGAGTCGTTCAATAAGCAAATCAAAAAATATACAAAGCGCAAGGAACAGTTTCCGAACGAAGAATCACTGGAACGTTTTTTAGTGACGCAGTTCGAGGACTACAATCAACGTTTCGCCTCACGCTGTCACATCGGCTTCAATCAGGCACGTGCAGAGTTGGAAGAGATGTTTGAGCAGCTACATGAACCGACAAACTAACCGGGACGTGCCAGCGCGAAATTTGGGTGTCTAGGAAAGGGCTAGCCCTTTCCTAGACACCCAAATCAACACTTCGAACAAATCTATTTGAATACGAAGGTGATCATCTACCTTGAGAAGTTGAAAAGTCATTTACACAAAAATATTGACAGTACC
>JAEXYZ010000102.1 GCA_023405135.1 Bacillota bacterium
TTAGTGGATTTGGACGGGTTACCACCTGACTAATCCATTATAAAGGACTTTTTCTTTGCATAAAATAATAATATTGAACATTTTGAGTATTTTTAATAGTGAATTTAAATTAATGCAACACTAGTGATTGACAACAAACATAATAAATCTTCTATTGTTGAACTTTGTAACGAACTTATTGAAATGATGGCTCACCCTTTTGAAATACAATCTTATTCATTAAACATCCGTATAAATATTGGTGTTGCTTCTTATACAGAAGATATGAAAACGGAAGAAGATGCAATTGAATTTGCACAGTTTGCAATGTTAGAAGCAAAAAATCGCCCTGAGCATTTTGCCTTTTATAAGCCTTCTATGATGTTAAAAAGAGAAGAACAACTAATGCTTCAAAATGACTTATACAAAGCAGTACAAAATGAAGAATTTCATCTTCACTATCAACCTCAGTTAAACTTAAAAACAAAACGGCTAATTTCAATGGAAGCACTTGTTAGATGGAAGCATCCTGAGAAAGGGCTAATTCCACCATGTGATTTTATTCCTCTTGCTGAAGAATCAGGATTAATCGTACCAATTGGGAAATGGGTTTTAGAAACTGCATGTCGACAAACGAAGGAATTACAGCAATTAATTCAAAAACCTATAAAAGTTGCAGTGAATTTATCACTAAAACAGCTTTTTCACGAAAATTTTGTACAAGTAGTAGATAATATTTTAAAAGATACTCAGTTATCTCCGGAGCATTTACAGCTCGAAATAACAGAAAGTATGATAATGGATACGAAATATGTTTTGCCGATTTTACATGATTTAAAAAAGCTAGGTGTTTCAATTGCCTTAGATGATTTCGGAAAAGGGTATTCTTCTTTAGCTTATTTGAAGGAATTACCGATCGATTGCTTAAAAATTGATCGAGAATTTGTGCAAAATGTGGATGAAAATAACGATGAACCATTATTGGATATGATGATTTCTATGGCAAAACATTTAAAATTGCAAGTTGTTGCAGAAGGAATTGAAAAAATAGAGCAATTTAATTACTTGCTTAATAGTGAGTGTGATATGATTCAAGGGTTTTTAATTAGTAAGCCAACTCCTTTTGAAAACATTAAGGAAAATTGTAAACGTGTCATTAATGAATGTAAAACGATACAGTGTAACATTCACTCGCATTATTATGGGTTAATTAAAGAAATCTTTAAATAAAAAATGGGTGTCCAGAAATGTTAATTTCTAGACACCCTCTTATCTTCTTTAGTAATTACTTGCTTAAGAGTAGAATATTGCTCCTGCGGTGGTCACGTCAAAACGTCACCATCTTCGTCGCAAAGGGTGCATCTGAAAGTTTCAAATGCACCCTTCTCTAATTTCAATTAAAGTTTTACTACGTTAGAAGCTTGTGGTCCGCGGTTTCCTTCTTCAACTGCGAATTCAACTTTTTGACCTTCTTCTAAAGATTTGAAACCTTCACCTTGGATAGCAGAGAAGTGTACGAATACGTCGTTTCCACCTTCAACTTCGATGAATCCAAAACCTTTTTCTGAGTTAAACCATTTTACTGTACCTTGTGTCATTTTAAAAGACCTCCAAAAATTTAATCAATAATCAATCACTTCCAACATACTAAAAAAATTCACACATTACAAAAAGTACCCGAACGATCACGATTACTTTTTGTAACATGTGAATTCATTAGATATGAAGCAATATAATTATTATCTTAAGTATACACGTAAAATTGCCATTTGTCCAATAGAAAAGAAACAATAATGTATAGGTTTTAATTTTATTTTAAAAAGTGTTATGTTATTTGTGAATATTAAATGACATAATGATAAAACTATATTCTTTCAATACATAAATTGGTAACATGAAAATGTGAATATTTAGTTTTGGAGAGATATATATGAAAACTACTGATAGAGACTATTTGAAAAATATGTCCTATTACATACTATTTGCTTTAACTCTAATTATTTTTGTTTTTTTATTTAATAAGCAACTATATGGTATTTTTGGTGAGAAGAACTATGTATCCCTTCATTTAATATTTGAATTGTTTAGCATTGTTGTTACGATGTCTATTGCAATTCAAATATGGCTTACATCTCGTTTTAATTTAATAAATAAAGATATTTATTTAGGAGCATTGTTTTTATCATTAGCAATTTTTGAAATTGGACATGCAATGTCATATAAAGGAATGCCCTTCTTTATAATTGAAAGTAGTCCATATCAAGCAACGTGGTTTTACATAATTTCAAGGTTGCTTTTACCGATAGGATTACTTTCTATTTTATTTTTAAAAGATAAGAAATTAACCGCTTTTCATCGATGGCTTGCTTTTAGTCTGTCGTTCCTTTTTACATATACAGTAATTATAGTAATTTATTTACCAAATAAAATTTTCCCCTTGCTTGTTATTGAGGGAAGTGGAACAACGCTTTTAAAAAATACAATGCAATATGTTGCAATAGCATTTCAAATAATTTTGATTATTTTCTTGAAAAAACAATTTAAAAGGGAGCCAAGAAGAAGTTTATTATTAATTGTCTCTTCGATTTATATTATTTTAAGTGATATTTTTTACACAATATATGTAGATGTATATGATATATATAATTTTACTGGCCATTTATTTGAGCTTTTTGCTTATATTACGATTTTTAGATCGGTTTATTATTCAATTGTCGAACAACCTTTTATTCATATGCGTGAAGCAAATCATCATCTTGAAAAATCTAGAGAAGAAATGCACAATATGGCCTATTATGATGAGATTACAAAATTGCCAAACGAACGGTTTTTAATGGAGACTTTAAATAGGAGGTTTATGGAGAGCTTATCTCAAAAAACAGTTATAGTATTTGAATTTGATCGACTTTCAGCAATTAAATCTTCTCTAGGCTCCGCTTACTCTGATCAAATTTTAAAAATAGCAGCTGATCGTCTACAAGTAGGGATTGGCAATAACTATGAGGTATATAAGCTTCGTATCGATCAATTTGTAATTTTTATTAATGATATAAAAACAGATAAAGAAATTATGCAAATTTGTAAACAACTTAAGGACAAAATGACAATTCCATTTCACATACAACATTTGTCTTTAATTAGTAATTTAAATATAGGAATAGCCCATTTCCCGAAGGATGGAAATTCAAATAATACATTAATAAAGCATGCTCAATTTGCAATGTATGAGGCGGGCAATGTACCAGAACGTATTTTGTTTTATAAAACTTCTATGTTAAATGTACGGGTAAAACGAGTTGAATTAGAAAATGATTTATTTAATGCGTTAGAAAAAAATGAGTTGTTTTTACAATATCAACCACAATTAAATATTCAAACAGGTGAAATCGAATCGATGGAGGCACTTGTAAGATGGAAACATCCGAAAAAAGGTTGGATATCTCCTACTGACTTTATTCCTATCGCTGAAGAGTCAGGATTAATTATCCCTTTTGGGAATTGGGTGCTTGAAACAGCATGTAGGCAGTCGATGGAACTTAAAAATATTTTAAATAAACCGATTAAAGTAGCAGTTAATTTATCTGTCGTTCAATTATTCCAAAACAATTTTATACAAATTGTTAAGGACATTGTTGAGAAAACGAATATCCCACCAAATTTATTAGAACTGGAAATTACTGAAAGTATGACGATGAATAAGACGTATATTGCCCCAATTCTTAAAGAGCTTAAGGAAATTGGTATTACGGTTGCAATCGATGATTTTGGAACTGGATACTCGTCTTTATCTTATTTGAAGGATTTACCAATAGATTGTTTGAAAATTGATCGATCATTTGTACAGAACATAAAAAAACAAAATGATAAAGAACCTTTAGTAGATATGATTATATCAATGGCGCGACATTTGAAGCTAAAGGTGATCGCTGAGGGAATTGAAACTGATGAACAATTAAATTATCTTCAGATGAAAAAATGTGAAATAATTCAAGGATATTTAATTAGCAAACCGATTGATTTTCGTGAGTTAATTGAAAACTATCGGGCGATTCAAAAAAGTGCAATGGAAAAATTTAAGCTTGTTGATCAAGTTTAATCAAGGTGGAGCCTTCTCAAAATTTTGGAAAGGCTTCTTTTTTTTGCTTTAAAAGGTTTTAGTTTTGATGAAGAAGTCAAAATAGTATAATATTACATATTATTACAAGAAGAGAAGATTAAAATCAATTGTGGTTAGTAAAATGAGGTGTGTGGATGGATAAAGTATTTGCAATTGGTGACATTCATGGAAGTTACGAGTTGTTAGAGAGCCTGCTACAATTCTGGAATCATGAAGAGGAACAGCTTGTTTTTTTAGGTGACTATATTGATCGTGGACCTGACAGTTTAAAGGTATTGCAAAAGATTATTCAACTTACAAAGACTTTTGGAGCTATTACACTGTGCGGGAATCATGAACAATTATTTTTAAATTGGTTAGAAAAACCCGAAGAAATATCGGAGTTTTATTTTAATCCTAAAGTTGGAGGAGCAGCTACAATTCAAAGCTTTTATTCAGAGCCCTCATTTAATCAATTAATAGATCGTTATTCTATAAAAGAAATGACGGAAACGATTCAAAGAAATAATGAAGAAATTATTCAATTTCTAAAAAATTTAAGGCGGTTTTATCATTGGGATCCATACCTTTTTGTTCATGCAGGTATTGATGCAACTGTTAAAAATTTTAGAGATACGAAAAAAGATGATTTTTTTTGGATAAGAGAGGAATTTTACTCTACACCACATTTAGCGAAGGAAATTGTTGTCTTTGGACACACACCAACTGTTTTAATTAATAAAGATAAGTCGAGTAAAGTTTGGATTTCGCCTTGTCGTAAAAAAATTGGCATCGATGGGGGCGGGGCAATCTATGAACGAGGGCGCCTTCATGGAGTAGTTTTCACGAAAGGATCAAAAGAAATAACAATTCACTCGGTGAGAATTAATGAAAAACCGATTGTTGAAACGATAGAGATAGTGTAGCTTCTGCGATTACACGCTATATTTTACATGTTCTAATGAAATAATTACGTGCTTTCGAATTACGTGGATTACCTTTTTAATCTCATTTTAAATTATCGTGAAAGGGAACCATTGCTGTTAATGGTATAGTAGCAGTAAGGAATATTTTGTAGCGACGGAGGGTGTAAGTGATGGATGTTGTTGAGCATGTTTTTAGGCTTGAAAGTACTTGGAATGGTGGTAGAAATAACATTGGTGAAATAAAATGTGGACAATTGAATACAAAAGTGTCCATTCCAAAAGAAATGAATGGCCCTGGAGTAGGCACAAATCCTGACGAAATGCTACTTAGTGCAGCATCCACTTGCTATTTAATTTCACTTGCAACAATGCTTGATTATTCGAAAATAAAAGCAAGCCTTTCTCTTCATTCAGAAGGGATTGTTCAAACTTCAAATCATATATTTACATATAAAAAAATTATTCATAATATAAAAATTTTCCTTCAAGATGATTCAGAACAAAATATTCGCATAGCTAATAGATTAGCACTTAAAGCTGAAAAAAGCTGTATGATTAGTAAAGCTTTAAAAGGAAACGTAGAAATTACAGTTAATTGTTCTATATCCAAAATGAAATTGAATGAATAATAACAAGGAAAGTGAGTGAGAGGGATGCACATTTTTCAACAAATCGTTCAAATTTTACTCGTCTCAGTATTTATCTTTTTTGTAAGTGGACGGTTAATAGGTTCCAATATTAATCTAATAAAACGAATTTTTTCTGTTATTATTAGTGTCTCATTCACAACGTTTATCTTCTGGTATACATATTTAAGAGGTGCGGATCATTCCTTCGATACGGTTAATAGCGTTGTTAATGTTGCAACTTTGTTATGGATTGGAAGTATGCTGCTAATTACAATGCTCATTTATTTGTTTTTTGAGCTATTCGATCCAATTACGAATGAACAAACTGTAGGAAAAAAATCACTAATTATGCGAATGATTGGCTACTGGAGACATCAGAAACGTTTACGAAATGTATTAAGAATAGCCGTAACAAATGGTATTACAAGAACGATGAAATATGCTAGAAATCGGGACTCTGATAGAGAATTAGCCATTGCCCTTCGAGATACACTTGAACAATGTGGTGGGATTTTTATTAAATTTGGGCAAGTTTTATCTACTAGAAAAGAATTATTTTCACCGATTTTCATTGAAGAGCTAGAACAATTACAACAAAATGTAACTCATCTCTCAGAAAAACAGGTGAATGATATACTACAACAAAATTTACCTGGTGACGTAAATGAAATATTTTCATATTTTCAAACGACACCTATTGCAGCGGCATCGATTGGTCAAGTTCATAGAGCGATATTGCGTAATACAAATGAACAGGTTGTCGTAAAATTGCTACGACCAGAAGTCAAAGAAATTATGCGTGAGGACTTAAGTATTTTAATAGAATTTGCAAATTGGGTAACGAGTAAATCACAATGGGCGGAAAATCTTGGGTTCAGAGACTTAGCTGAAGGTTTTGCGGCATCATTAAGAGAAGAAATTGATTTTAATATTGAAGCCCGAAACATGATCCAAATTAATAATGTTTTGAAGCGTAGTGATTTAAAAGTAAATATCCCTAAAGTTTATGAGCAGTACAGCAATGAAAATTTACTAGTGATGAGTTTTGCTAAAGGAGTCAGTGTTGCAAGTAAGCATCAGATGAACGATATTGATTGTCCAGCTGTTGCAGAAACATTATTCTTTTCATATTTAGAGCAAGCACTTGTTTCAGGAATTTTCCATGCAGATCCTCATCCAGGTAACATTTATGTAGATGTAGATACAGGAGAAATTACATTACTAGATTTTGGGGCAGTATGTCGATTGTCTTCATCACAGCAGGAAGGCTTGAAATTATTCTTTATAGGAATACAACAAAGTGATGCTTCCATTTTATTTGATGGTATTTCATTATTAGTTAAAAATAAATCAGATGTGGATCGAAATGAATTAGAGCAGGCGATAAGTCAAATATTGCTAAAAATCTCTTATGTTGATTGTATTCAAACGGATGAGCTAGTCTATTCTATTTTTACAGTGATTCGTGATTTTGGTCTTCATTTTTATCCATCTGTTAGTGTTGCCTTACGAGTAATTGTTACTTTGGACGGTACTCTACGAATTATCGACAATACTTTTAATATTTTTGAGGAAGCAAAATTATTCTCAAATCGTTATTTAAAGCTAGCATTTAAAAAGCCATTTAAAGAACCGTTTGCTACAAAGGAAAGATTAGAAGAGGAATTAGCATTAATCATACCGAATTTACGAAAAATACCACGAAGAGTAGATCAGCTATTTAAGCGAGTGGAAGATGGCAAAGTTATTTTACATCATGATATTTTTTCAGATAAAAATAATGCAAGGTTTGTTTCTGAGTTATTTTCAAAATTTGTATTATTGCTAGTAGGAATTACATTTGGCATTATTTCGGTTGCATTATTAGCTATTTCACAATTTATTAATACAGCTTATGCGATATATTTAAATGCTGCAGCCTATTTAGGGTTATTTTTATGCGCAGTATTACTTGTACGATTATCGATTCAGGCAATACGTGATATAAAGAGAATTGAATAAACTAAGCGGCACTTTCTATTATGAAATAGAACTGGTAAGTGCCGCTTTTTTATAGTTAATTTACCGAAATTAGAAATAAAGTATAACATTTATAAATTATGGTAATAATATTTTTAAAGATGGAATTGGTATATTAGTAAAGTTTGGGATGATGCTTCATTATATATTAAACCCTTTAAATATATCGTTTATAAATGTTTAAATTTATTTCCTGGGTAATATAATTTAGAAATTTGTTTTTGAGATATAATAATAGTATTTTTGAAGTTCAATTATTTAATTTCTAAATTATATAACTTGAATAGAAAAGAAGTATAATTTTCAATTACTAATAATATAAAAACTATAAGGATAGTAGTTAAGCATCTTTCACTAATAGAGAAAAAAATAGAAAACAAAGGAGTGTAATAAATGTTGCAAATAAGTAGAAAGTTTCTTGCATTGCCTTTTAATCAAGTGTTTTTTCATGAATTAAAAAGTGAAAGTCGGTATGTACCGAAAGTAATTAACTATACACATCGGCTAAAGCCAAGTCGCCAACTTCACAAACAGCAAACGATTCACATCGATTTAAGAAAAGATGAACAACTGCTTTTTGAAGAAATGTCTTCAACTATAAAGAATATGGTGCAAAACAATAAGGTGAATAATTGGAGCATTTCAGTAATCCAACAACCGTCAAATGATCAAATTTTAGAATTTCAGCGCTTTTATAATTCCCATGCAGCACAAAACAAACTACAAAAAATTAATCGCTTTGCTTTACAAACGTTAATGTTACTTCGGGAAAAAGGAGGACTGATATTAACGAAAGCTAGCGATGAGAATAATAAAACTTTATGTTATCGAGTTTATGCTGTTGATGCACAAAATGTTATGACTTTATATACGACAGGTCAGTCTTTACAAGAAGAGGATGCAATATTTAGAAAAGCGTATTACTATCTTTGCTGGGAAAATATGAAGCAATTCCGCAACTTAGGTTATACGTTATACGATTTTGGGGATTTACAAGATGCTAATCAACTCAAGGATATAAATGAAAGTTTTGGGGGAAATGTTGTAAATGTCTTTTCAGGATATATTACGAAGACTCGCCTAAGTAATATATTAATAAATAGTTGGACGGGAATAATATATAAAATGAAGAAATGATAAAGACTATGAGTGGTAAATAGCTATTGTGGCAGTCAGAACATAATCATTTCAATAGAAAATTATTAAAAGGGCTACCCAAAATCTTTTTTTGGTAGCCCTTTTAAAGGTAGTTATTATAATAAATTAGCGTTCTAAAAAAATAGTTCATATTTTTAAGTTAAAATAAACTATGGATTAGGACACTTTCCTACTAAGGAGTTGTTTTAAGAATGACAATAAATTTGAATTTTAGGGGGAAAATGAATGCGAGTTTTACTTCATGTAAAAGGAATGTCGCAATACAGCAATGAAATAGAGCCACAGCTTCGCAATTCAGCATGTGGTCCAACCACTGTTTTTGTCATTCTAAATTACTTATACAATGACCAACAGCTTTCAGACGATGTAAACAAATTGTATAAGCTTCTTGGTGGAACGAAAATGGGTTTATTTAAATGGAGACTTATTAAAAATTTACAAAACTATTTAGGGAGAAAGTGGAAAGTTGAGGAATGTTCACTTAAAGGCGCACTTCAACAGCTTGATAAAGGATTTCCAGTCGCAATGAAATTTGATAAGCACTTTACTGGGCAATGGAGGGCAAAGCCAACTTTTAAATATCATTGGGTTCCTTTAATAGGTTATGAAATAAAAGATAACGAGTTGTATTTGATTGTTCATGATAATGGGGGAAGAAATCGAGAAAGTCAAATTCGAACAGTGCGATATGCCGGTAATGATAAAGTATTAAGTTTTGTAAAAATAGAGCCAAAGTAAATTGAATTTAACTTCAATTTACTTCGGCTTACTACTACTCGTTATACTAAGGCATATAAGCTTCTCGCATGTTTTGCAATTAACTTAAACCCTTTTTGTTCAAGATTTTCAAAGGTTTCATTTGCATAATCAACTATTTGTAAGTCCTGCAAATCTGCTTGTATTGGCATTTCCCGTTGAATAGTTGCTAGTTTAAGAGAAAGCTGTAACATCTCTATATCATTGGAAATTTTTGTACGTTGAGCAGGTTTTAAATCCTCTAAATTATTTAATACACCGTCGATAGATCCATACTTTTGGATAAGTTGTAGCGCGGTTTTCGGACCGATTCCTTTTACACCGGGGTAGCCGTCACTTGAATCTCCCATAAACGCCTTCACATCTGCAAATTGATGGGGTTCAATCACATATTCCTCTTTAAAACGCTCTTCTGTATAAACGTCGTATTCTGAATAACCCTTTTTCGTAAAGGCAATTTTTGTTGTAGGGTTTAACAATTGGAGTAAATCTTTATCCCCACTAATAATAGTGATGGTCGCATCATTTCTCCACTTTTCAACCATTGAACCAATGGTATCATCAGCTTCCATACCAACTTCACCAAAGTTTTTCCAGCCGATTATTTCAGATACTTCTTTTGCCATATCAAATTGAGGCAGCATTTCTTCAGGTGGTGCAGGTCGATTTGCTTTATAGCCATCAAACAATTCATTGCGGAAAGTTTGTGTACCCATATCCCAACATACTGCTAAATGAGTTGGTTTCATAATAGACTGCGCCGTCAATACATGACGTGCAAATCCTTGTACACCGTTTGTTGGTGTCCCATCTTCCAAGCGAATAAAATGGCCCATAGCACTTGATGCAAAAAATGAACGAAATAGCAATGCCATCCCATCAACTACTAAAAGATGCGGTTTATTTGTCATGATCATAATCCTCTCTAATTCTAGTTCTATTATTATAACATCTCTATTCTTGAAAAGATGACATAAGCACTTATTAATAAGTGGAAAAGGAGTAAAGTGTTATCATAGGAGATATTAAAGAATTAATTTTGTATTTTTTGTATTAAAATATTCTATTGTAGAGAAAAATACATAACTTTAACTTTTTAAAAAAGAATTATATTAAGGGGGATTTCCTTTGAAAAATTATAGAACGTTATTATTTGATGTGGACGATACTTTATTAGATTTTGGTAAAACAGAGAATGCAGCATTAATTAATCTTTTTAAAGACCAACAAATGATATTAACACCTGAAATTAAAGCGCAATATAAAGAACTCAATAGCCGCCTTTGGAAAGCTTATGAAGATGGGGAAATGGAACGAGATGAAGTCGTTAATACTCGTTTTGCCATTTTATTCGAACAATATGGTTTAAAAGTAGATGGAGTTACCTTAGAAAATAAATATCGAAAATATTTATCTGAAGGGCATTACATAATAGAAGGTGCACTTGAATTAGTGAAACGACTTTCTCAGCAATTTGATTTATATATAGTGACAAATGGGGAATCACAAACTCAATATAAACGGCTTAAAGATTCAGGATTATATCCTTATTTTAAAAATATTTTTGTTTCAGAGGATACAAAATATCAAAAGCCAATGAAGGAGTTTTTTGATTTTGTCTTTGCTAAAATTGACAATATTAATCTTGAAAGCACAATAATTATCGGCGATTCATTAAGTGCGGACATAACTGGAGGATTTAGAGCAGGCATTGATACTTGCTGGGTAAATTTCAGAAATAAAGAGAATCATACCGATGTTATTCCTACATATGAAATTAAACAACTCGATGAATTATATTCAATTTTAAATGTGGAGAGTTAATAAAGGAGCCGTCCGAAAAGTCATTTTGGACGGCTCCTTTGCGACGAGGATGGTGACGTTTTGACGTGACCACCGCAGGAACAATATTTATAAGCAAATACTTACTAAAGAAGATAGGGACTGTCACGAAATTTTCAGTTTCGTGACAGCATTTATGATTTTATTTTCCTGCCTGTCTTCTTACTGTAATGGATTCTCCACCTATACCCCAGTTGTCTGTATTAACCTCATCAATTACAACAACTGTAGTAGCTGGATTTTTTCCTAATACATCCACTAACAGCTGAGTAGCCCCTTTAATTAATTCGGCTTTTTTCTCTGGAGTTACATTTTCATTGGTAATTTTAATATTTACATACGGCATAGAAGCATCCCCTTTCTATTTTCTAACTTTATTGTAATAGATAAGGGAATTAAAGTGTATAGTTCTAATAAATAGAAAAGGTTGCCCGAATTGGAATTTAAGTGCCCGAAAGTGGAGCCAAGCGCCCGAATCCGAATCTAAGCGCCCGAAAGCAGAGCCAAGTGCCCGAATTAGAATCTAAGTGCCCGAAAGCGGAGCCAAGCGCCCGAATCCGAATCTAAGCGCCCGAAAGTAGAGCCAAGTGCCCGAATCCGGATCTAAGTGCCCGAACTAGAACCTCACCTTCTTCTAAAACAAACAAATAGAAACAAAAATCTGCTCATTTTTTAAAATTACAATGAGCAGATTCTTACTGATAGTTTGAAACTAAGATTTTTCAGTTAGTCATTTTCTTACGCTTGAGCAGTCAAGAACTCAATCACTTGCTCTGGAGACTTCGCATTTGCACTATGTAAATGTGCCAACTTCTCTCCATTTTTAAAGATTAATAAACTCGGAATCCCCATCACTTGATACTTTTCTGCAAGCTCAGGAAACTCATCGCGATTAATTTCATACCAATCATATTGATTATATTCTTCAATAATTGGATCGATGAACATGTTCATACGTGTGCAATCAGGGCACCATCCAGCAAAAAATTTAACAATAACAGGTTTCTCAGTACCGATAATTTCATTAAATTGTTGTTCTGTAGTAATTTCTTTCATTTTAAATCACACTCCTTACATGTAGTTTACACGTTTTAAAAATTTTGAAAAGAAATTTGACTTAATGAATGACTATTCATAAAATAGTATAAAGCTATTAAATAATGGAAACTGTCTCATATATTTTTAGAAAATTGCAAATAAATGATTGCTAAAATTGACAAAATCATCTACACTAAGAACAGAAAAGCTGTTTAAAACTTTTATTTTATCGGATTTATTTTTTTTAAACATAAAATGAATGAGTATTCATTCAAAGGGTGAATAAGGGGGATGCTTATGACTTACAACATTCGAAAAGCAGCCGTACTAGGCTCTGGCGTTATGGGATCAGGTATTGCTGCACATTTAGCAAATATCGGAATTCCAACTTTAATTTTAGATATTGTGCCAAAAGAATTAACAAAAGATGAAGAAGCAAAAGGTTTATCATTAGATCACGTTGCTGTACGTAATCGTTTTGCAAGTTCAGCTGTGCAAAAATTACTGAAACATAAGCCAGCACCACTTACTTCTAGTAAAAACTTAGCCTTACTAACTGTAGGAAATTTAGAGGATGATTTAGAAAAATTAAAAGATGTAGATTGGATCATTGAAGTTGTAGTTGAAAACTTAGTTGTAAAGCGCAATTTATTTGAACGAGTAGATGCCGTCCGTACACCAGGAACAATCATTAGTTCAAATACTTCTGGTATAAGTGTGAACGAAATGGTTAAGGGACGCTCAGAAGATTTTCAAAAGCATTTCTTAGGGACACACTTTTTCAATCCACCAAGATATTTAAAATTATTAGAAATGATTCCGACAGAACAAACCTCACCTGAAGTTGTTTCGTTTATGAAAACGTTTGCTGAGGATGTATTAGGGAAAGGTGTAGTAATCGGAAAAGATACACCTAACTTTGTAGCCAATCGTATCGGAACTTATGGTTTGCTTGTTACGCTACGTGAAATGCTTGAGCGCGGTTACTCAGTCGGTGAAGTGGACTCTGTAACTGGACCTTTAATTGGTCGTCCGAAATCTGCTACCTTTAGAACATTAGATGTTGTCGGCCTCGATACGTTTATACATGTTGCAAAAACAGTTTATGATCAAACGACAGGCGAGGAACAAAAGATATTTGAAGTTCCAGAATTAATGAAAAAGATGGTTGATAATGGATGGTTAGGTGCTAAATCTGGTCAAGGGTTCTTTGTGAAAAAAGGCAAAGAGATTTTCGAAATTGATCCGACTTCATTAGAATATGTTCCTATGAAAAAACTACAATCACCATCTATAGAAATGGCGAAGCAAACAAAAGACTTACCAAGTAAACTAAAGACATTAGTATATGCAAATGATCGTGTCGGTGAGCTGTTATGGAATATTTTTGCCCCTACGTTAATTTATTCAGCAGAGCTTACGGGAATTATTGCAGATAACATCGTTGAAATTGATAATGCGTTGAAATGGGGCTTTGGCTGGACACAAGGACCATTTGAAATGTGGGATGCAATCGGTGTTAAACAATCGGTCGAAAAAATGGAGTCTGAAGGTAGAGAGGTTCCAACTTTTGTAAAAGAATTGTTAGCAAATGGCTATGAAACGTTCTATACAGAAATCGATGGGGATTTAGCTTATTATAATGGCTCCCAATACGAAAAAGTGCCAGTAAATGAAAAAGTAATTGATTTAAAACGTTATAAGAAAAAACATGGGGTTATTAAATCAAATTCTGGTGCTAGTTTAATAGATTTAGGGGATGGCATTGCACTTCTTGAATTCCATTCAAAATCAAATGCAATCGGTCTTGATATTATCCAAATGTTAAACTTTGCAATCGATGAAGTAGAGGCTAATTATAAAGGCTTAGTGATTGGGAACCAAGGTAAAAACTTCTGTGTTGGAGCAAACCTTGGCATGATTTTAATGGAAGCACAAGATGATAATATTTTTGAATTAGATTTTACAATTCGAGCATTTCAAAAAGCGATGCGTCGTATCAAATATTGCAAAAAGCCTGTTGTTGCAGCACCCTTTGGCATGACGTTAGGCGGAGGGTCGGAAGTTTGTTTACCGGCTGCCCATATTCAAGCATCTGCTGAAACATATATGGGATTAGTTGAAGTTGGTGTCGGCTTGATTCCTGGTGGCGGTGGAAATCTAGGACTTTATGAAAAATTCCTAAAAGGATTGCCAAATGGAGTAGAAATAGACTATCAAGCTATTGCAAATAAAGTATTTGAAACGATAGCCCTTGCAAAAGTTTCAACTTCTGGTGAAGAAGCTAGAGAAAATAATTTCTTAAACTTTGCTGATGGCATTTCAGTAAATCCAGATCACTTACTATATGATGCAAAACAAGCTGCTTTATCACTTTATGAGGCAGGATACACAGCACCTATTCCTAAGAAAATAAAAGTAGTAGGAGCGCCTGGCTATGCAACATTATTGTTAGGAGCACAAGGAATGCTTCAATCAGGATACATTAGTGAGCACGATTTGAAAATTGCAAAAAAACTTGCCTATGTTATTGCTGGCGGATTAGTACCGTATGGAACGGAAGTAACGGAAGAATATTTACTTAATCTTGAACGTGAAGCATTTTTACAGCTTGTAGCGGATCCAAAATCGCAACAACGTATGCAACACATGTTAGTAAAAGGTAAGCCATTACGCAACTAATTTTCGCTTTTATAAAATTGTAAAAGCAATTGATAAGGGGGATACAACAACATGCGTGAAGCTGTAATTGTAGCAGGTGCACGAACACCAATTGGCAAAGCAAAAAAAGGTTCTTTGGCAACTGTACGACCAGATGATTTTGGTGCAGTAGTAGTGAAAGAAACGTTGAATAGAGCAGGCTATGAAGGTGTGATAGATGATTTAATTATGGGCTGTGCGATGCCAGAAGCAGAACAGGGAATGAATATTGCACGAAATATAGGTGCATTAGCTGGTTTACCAGATTCAACGCCAGCAATTACAATTAATCGTTTTTGCTCATCGGGCTTACAAGCAATTGCCTATGCAGCAGAACGTGTTATGTTAGGGCATTCGAAAGCTATTTTAGCAGGCGGTGTGGAATCTATGAGTATGATTCCAATGACAGGGAATACGGTTCGCTTAAATCCAAAATTAGCAGAAGAAGCACCTCAATATTACATGAGTATGGGTCATACTGCTGAAGAGGTTGCCAATCGTTATGAAGTAAGTCGGGAGGAACAAGATGCCTTTGCATTAAGATCACATCAGCTAGCAGCAAAAGCAATTAAAGAAGGAAAATTTAAAGATGAAATTGTTCCTGTTGAAGTAGTGCAGCATTTTGTTGACGACAATAACAAGCTTCAAAAGAATACTTTTACCTTTGATACGGATGAAGGGGTTCGTTTAGATACTTCAATGGAAGGATTAGCAAAATTGCGTCCTGCTTTCAACGTAAAAGGTTCTGTTACGGCGGGTAACTCTTCTCAAACATCTGACGGGGCTGCAGCAGTACTTGTGATGGAACGTGAAGAAGCAGAAGCTCAAGGATTAAAACCGATGGCGAAATTTTTAGGCTTTGCTGTAGGAGGAGTTCCACCTGAAGTGATGGGTATTGGCCCGATTGAAGCAGTTCCAAAAGCGCTAAAAATTGCGGGTCTTACTTTAGAAGAAATCGATTTATGGGAGTTAAATGAAGCATTTGCATCCCAATCAATCCAAGTCGTTCGCCATCTTGGCATAGATATGGAAAAAGTAAATGTTAACGGTGGAGCGATTGCGTTAGGACACCCACTTGGTGCGACAGGTGCCATTCTTACTTTAAAGCTCATTCACGAGTTAAAGCGTCAAGGAAAAAAATATGGCGTTGTAACAATGTGTATTGGTGGAGGAATGGGGGCCGCTGGGGTATTTGAAGTATTATAAACCATTCTTTTTGCAGATTAGCTTTAAGCAAATATCGTCAAATTAATTGCCTCCGTTGATGTTGCTTAAAGCTTTTCTATAGATGTCTTAAATATCTTAACAATAATTCACTACTATAAAATTATAATAGGGAGGAATTTTCAATGGTTCAAACAACGAACATTATTAAAGGTGGAAGTTTTTTAATTGAAGATGTAGATATCAATCGTGTAATTACACCTGAGGATTTTACTGATGAACAAAAAATGATTGCTCAAACTACAACGGAATATGTTGAAAATGAGGTTAAGCCAGTAATTGAAAATCTTGAAAACCATGAATTTGAACATTCAGTTCGTTTGTTAAAAAAAGCCGGTGAGTTAGGATTACTAGCTGCAGATATACCAGAAGAATACGAAGGACTAGGTTTAGATAAAATTTCTTCAGCATTAATTGGTGAGAAAATGTCCCCATCTGGTGGTTTCTCAATTACACATGGAGCGCACGTTGGTATCGGTTCTTTACCAATTGTATTATTCGGTAACCATGAGCAAAAATCGAAATACTTACCAAAGCTTGCTTCAGGGGAATTAATTGCAGCTTATGCATTAACAGAGCCAGGTTCAGGTTCAGATGCATTAGGTGCTAAAACCGTTGCAAAATTAAATGAGGCAGGAACTCATTATATTTTAAATGGTGAAAAGCAATGGATTACAAATGCAGGTTTTGCAGATGTATTTGTCGTTTATGCAAAAATTGATGGTGATAAATTTACTGCTTTTATCGTTGAACGATCATTCCCGGGTGTTTCAGTAGGTGCAGAGGAAAAGAAAATGGGAATTAAATCATCTTCAACTCGTACTTTAATATTACAAGATGCCCAAGTTCCGGTTGAAAATTTACTTGGCGAAGTAGGGCGCGGACATGTAATTGCCTTCAATATTTTAAACATCGGACGTTATAAACTAGGTGTTGGGACAGTTGGTGGATCAAAGCGTGCTTTTGAATTAGCGGTAACATATGCAAATCAACGTCAACAATTCAAAACCCCAATTTCAAGCTTTAACTTAACAAAAGAAAAGCTAGCAACGATGGCTTCTCATCTTTATGCTTCAGAATCTTTAAACTATCGTACAGTTGGTTACTTCGAGGATCGTTTGAGTCAATTGTCACCTGAAGAGCAAAAAGATGGTAAAGCAATTGCAGCAGCGATTGCAGAGTATGCAATTGAATGTTCGATCGCCAAAGTATTTGGATCAGAAACATTAGATTATATTGCTGATGAAGCAGTTCAATTACATGGTGGCTACGGCTTTATGGCTGAATATGAAGTTGAGAGAGTTTATCGTGACTCACGTATTAATCGTATTTTTGAAGGAACAAATGAAATTAACCGTTTAATTGTACCAGGTACATTTATGAAAAAAGCATTAAAAGGTGAACTTCCACTTCTCCAAGCAGCCCAAAAATTACAGGAAGAGTTATTAATGCTAATGCCTGAGGAAATTAGTGATGAGCCTTTAGCGCAAGAAAAATATCTTGTGGAAAACGCGAAGAAAATCGGCATTTTAGCTGCAGGAGTTGCTGCACAAACATTTGGTACGAAGTTAGAAGCGGAACAAGAAGTTTTAGTAAATATCGCAAACATTGCGAACCAACTTTATGCAATGGAATCGGCGGTTATTCGTACTGCGAAAGCTATTGAACGTGATGGTGTAGAAAAATCAAAACAAAAAATTCTTTATACTGAAATCTTCTGCCAAGAAGCATTCGCAGAAATTGAAAAAGAGGCGAAGGAAACGATACTTGCTTCAGTTGAAGGAGATGCAGGAAAAATGACCTTAGCTACACTTCGTAAATTAACTCGCAGCAATCCATATAATATTATTAAGAAAAAACGTGAAGCTGCTGAGAAGTTAATTGAAGCAGAAAAATATGTAGTATAAACATTACTAGAAAAACAGGGTAATTCATCTACTAACACTTTTGTGACAGTTTTCTATAAAAAGTATTGTAAGTTGTTTTAAATTGTTTATGATTGATAGTCCAACTCATTTGTTGAGTTGGACTATTTTTTGGTATACTAAACAAAATTTATCTTTATTATTGAATGGGTGTTTCAAATGACTAATGACTAGAGGGAAAAAGGAGCAAGCTATTTATGACGATTCAATTCTTCTATTATCCAAAATGCACAACTTGTAAAAAAGCACAAAAATGGTTAGATGAAAACGAAATACAGTATGAAGCATTCCATATTGTTGAACAAACACCATCAAAGGAACAACTAAAAGCAATTTGGCAAACAAGTGGACTTCCACTTAAGAAATTTTTTAATACGTCTGGCATGAAGTATAAATCTCTTGGTTTAAAGGATAAATTAACTACAATGACTGAGGATGAACAATTGGAGTTACTTGCTTCAGATGGTATGTTAATTAAACGACCGATTGTGACAGATGGACAAAAAGTAACGCTTGGTTTTAAAGAGCAAGAATTCACAGAAACTTGGAAATAATAAGCTTTTACTAACTTGTTTTTACCATCGAAATATGTCACACTGAAATTGATTGAACTACATAATTTGGAGGGGTTTTGAGTTGAGCACACCGAAAGATTTACGTTATTCTAAAGAGCATGAATGGGTAAAAGTTGAGGATGGAAAAGTACGTGTTGGAATTACACATTTTGCACAATCTGAATTAGGTGATATCGTATTTGTTGAATTACCACAAATCGGTGATGAGATTCAGTTAAACGAACCATTTGGTAGTGTTGAATCTGTTAAAACGGTTTCAGAGCTTTATGCGCCAATTTCAGGGAAAGTGGTTGAAGTTAATTCTGAACTTGAAGATAGTCCAGAATTCGTAAATGAATCACCATATGAAAAGGCTTGGATGATCGTTGTGGAGCCAACAAATCTTTCAGAAGTTGAATCTTTATTAACTCCTGAGCAATATGATGAATTAATTGATGCTGAATAAGAATATGATATATTAAAAACGCCAGAAAGCACTGGCGTTTTTTTTTACAATAAAATATAATAATAAACCACCTTCTTTTTACAAAATAAGAAAGTATTATTTTTTGAAGAGTGTCTAGCGTAAGCC
>JAEXYZ010000104.1 GCA_023405135.1 Bacillota bacterium
ATTTACGAAAATTCGCAGCCAACAACTAAGAATGAATAAGCCTTAATATAAAAAATAGAAAAAAGTGAAATTGGCTGCGCTCAATTTCACTTTTTTCATTATTTGAAGCTAGTTTTGTCCCAGCCTCTTTTAAATATATTATTTTTCTATTAGTCGCGATGACGCATAGTTGGGAATAGTAATACGTCACGAATTGATTGCGAGTTAGTTAATAACATTACAAGACGGTCTATACCTATTCCTAGACCACCTGTTGGCGGCATACCGTATTCTAACGCTTCAATGAAATCATTATCCATTTCATGGGCTTCATCATTACCAGCCTCTTTTTCAGCTAATTGTGCTTCAAAACGCTCACGTTGATCGATTGGATCATTCAGCTCTGTAAATGCATTAGCATGTTCACGACGTACAATGAATAACTCGAAACGATCTGTAAAACGTGGATCTTCCGGGTTTTTCTTTGCAAGTGGTGAAATTTCTACAGGGTGACCAAAAACAAATGTTGGTTGCACTAATGCTTCTTCTACTTTTTGTTCAAAGAATTCATTAATAATATGACCTACTTCATGTGCTTCTTTAATTTCAACACCATGCTCTTTTGCTAAGCTTTGTGCTTGTTCTTTTGTCATCGGTTGCCAGAAGTCTACACCTGTAGCTTCTTTTACTGCATCTACCATGTGTACTCGTTTCCAACCTGGCGCAAGATTAATTTGGTCTTCACCATATTGAACAGTTGTTGTACCAAGTACTTCTTGTGCAACATGCGAAATTAAGTTTTCAGTAAGTTCCATAATATCTCGGTAATCAGCATAAGCTTCATATAATTCAATCATCGTAAACTCTGGGTTATGTCGCGTTGAAATTCCTTCATTACGGAAAACACGCCCAATTTCATAAACCTTTTCTAAACCACCAACGATTAAACGTTTTAAGTGAAGTTCGATTGCAATACGCATATAAAGTTCCATATCTAATGCGTTATGGTGTGTAATGAATGGTCGAGCGGCAGCACCACCTGCAATTGAATGTAACATCGGTGTTTCAACTTCTAAGTAACCATTACTGTCTAAATAATTACGAATCGCACGAATAATTTTTGAACGTGTAATAAATGTTTGTTTACTCTCTGCGTTCGTCATTAGATCTAAATAACGTTGACGATAGCGTTGTTCAACATCTTGTAAGCCGTGGAATTTTTCTGGCATAGGACGAAGTGACTTTGTTAGGAAAGTAAATTCCTCTGCTTTTACAGATAGCTCTCCAACATTTGTAACAAATAGATTACCGCGAATACCGACGATATCTCCTAAATCGGCAGTATTAAATAACTCATAGGCTTCATCCCCAACGCGATCTTTACGTACATAAATTTGAATTTGGCCACCTAAATCTTGAATATGAGCAAAACCCGCTTTTCCTTTTCCGCGTTTTGTCATAATACGTCCAGCGATAATTACCTCTTTTGGCGATTCTTCTAATTGTTCTTTCGTAAGATCTCCAAATTGCTCACGAATCTCTGAAGATAAATGTGTACGTTCGAAGCGGCTACCGAATGGATCCATACCACTTTCACGAATATTCGTCAACTTTTGGCGTCTCACCAAAAGTTGGTCGTTTAATTCTTCAATGTTTGACACGTTTTTCACTCCTTATTTACTTGTTCCGCTTTTGCAGTTCATTAGTCCATAATGTACCTATTGTACACAATTTCCTCTTTCTATTCATCTCTTTCGATTGAATTTAAACCTTTTTATAAAAGTTTTATTATTCAGATATTTCACTTTCACAATCAATTATTCCCATTATCCAACTTAAAATATGTTAAAATTTCCATAGTTAATGTAGAAAGGGGTTTTTTAAATGTACCGAAAAGTAAAGGATTTTATTCAAGATTGGCAACGAAGCAGCGATGGAACTATAGCTGTTTTTCAAGCAGTGACTGAGGAAAAGAAAGGATTTTCCATTATTGAAGGTCATAATTCACTTGAATGGATTAGCTGGCATTTAAAAAACTCACCATCATTCTTTATGAGGCAGATTGGTCTTTCATTAGAAGTTGAACTGAATCCATCCATGTACCTACTACAATGAATGAAATTATAAATCTTTATCAAGCTGTAAGTCAGAATATAATTAAAATCAGTGAGGATAATCTTACAGATGATTCTTTATTAAAAACGGTTGATTTTGGCGGACATGCTACCTCTTTTTGGTTTCACTAATATTCTTTTTAAATAACGTTTTATTATTTATATGGCTTCCATCTGTTGTTCGTTGCTTTCTTCAAGTTCAGCTACAACACCATTTAGTAATGCACGTAATTCAGCTGCTGTTTCCATTTGATTAATTGCATTACGAACTTTTCCGTTTCCACGAATCCCTTTTAAGTACCACGAAGCATGTTTACGCATTTCTCGAACAGCAACTCCTTCTCCTTTTAGTTGCATTAAACGTTCAAAGTGAAGTAAACATACATCCATTTTTTCACGTATAGAAGGTTCTGGTCTTAGTTCTCCAGTTTCTAAATATTGAACAGTACGATAAATCAACCATGGGTTACCTAGTGCCGCGCGTCCGATCATAACTGCATCTACTCCAGTTTCATCTATCATACGTTTAGCATCTTGTGGAGTCTCTACATCTCCGTTCCCAATGAAAGGAATGCTTATATTTTTCTTAACTTCTTTTAAAACATTCCAGTTTGCTTTACCTTCATACATTTGAACACGTGTCCGACCATGCATGGCAATAGCGGATGCACCTGCACGTTCTGCAGCTTGCGCATTCTCAACTGCAAACACATGCTCATCATCCCAACCTATACGCATTTTCACACTTACAGGTTTATCAACGGCATCTACTACGGCAGAAACCATTTCATAAATTTTATTTGGATCTAGAAGCCATTTCGCTCCAGCTTCACATTTAATAATTTTGTTTACAGGACAACCCATATTAATATCGATAATATCTGCATTTGTATTTTTATCAACATATTGTGCAGCCTCAACTAACGTTTCTTTATCTCCACCAAAAATCTGTAAAGAAAGTGGATTTTCACGTTCATCAATATAAAGCATATCTAATGTTTTTTGGTTACGTTGAACTAACCCTTTATCACTAATCATCTCTGCATATACTAAACCAGCCCCGAATTCCTTTACAGTTAGACGGAAAGCTGAGTTACACACACCAGCCATTGGTGCTAATACGACACGGTTATCCATGACGATATCACCGATTTGAAACGGTTTTTCCGTAGTATTCAAGTTGCAACCTCCTAATAAGTGTTTTCACACTCTCCTTATTATTGGACATTCTATATAAATCTATCAGTAATTTAAAGCGAACTACCGATACTCGAAATTCGTTTGCAATCATTCTTTTAACAACAGAAAAATAGAATTACTGCCTTATGGGCTTGTACTTAAATTTGTACAAACTCCTCAACACTATTCGTAATTTTCCACTTGTTTATACCTTCTTGAACAATATCCATCTTAGAAAGTATCGAATCGGCTTTTTGTAAAAAACCTGTCAATGGGGCATTCGCAATTTCCATAAGTGGAACTAAAACAAATGCTCTTTCAAACATTCTAGGATGAGGAACAATTAAGTTCTCTGAATCAATATTGTCTTGATTATAGAGCAAAATGTCAAGGTCTATAATTCTTGGACCCCATCGAACTTCCCGAACTCGTCCTAAATCGTTTTCAACGGATTGGCATAACTCTAGCATTTTTAAGGGAGAATAGGATGTTTCTATTAAAACTGCTATATTTAAAAAAACTGCTTGCTCAACATATCCAACAGGTGCAGTTTCATAAATCGAAGAAACTTTTCGAATTTCTACATTGTCATCCTCCTGAAGCATTTTTATAGCTCGTTTTAAATTATACTCTCGATCTCCAATATTGGTTCCAAGGGATAAATAAACATTATTCATAAAAACGCCCCCTCACTATTTCAACGGCAACTTCTTTATAATGTCCTGGAATTGGTGGATCCGGTTTAATAATTTCCACACGGCATCCAAATACTTGTCCCTTATAGACATCTAAAATTTGCGATGCAATCGTTTCGGCAACCGCTTCAATTAATTTAAATGGCTTTCCCTCTATAACATCTTTACAAATATCATAAACGCCAACATAACTTACCGTATCGTCAAGTTCATCTGTCTGACCTGCTTTTTGTATATCTACAGCAAGGGATACTGTTGCACGAAATCGTTGTCCAAGAACATTCTCTTCAGGTAATACACCATGGTAACCAAAAAACTGTAATTCTCTTAAATGTATATAATCCATAACAATCTCCTTAACGCTACTAGTGTCTAGCTGGTAGCTCTTCCTTTACTTCGTATTTTCCTACTAAAGCATCTATCATTTTCACAGTACGCGCTACCTCTTTCACATCATGCACCCGGACTATATGGCATCCCTTCATGACGCCATATGCACAAGTTGCTGCTGTTCCCTCTACTCGTTCGTCTAAAGGGAGATTTAAAATCGTACCAATCATACGTTTACGGGAAGTCGCAAGTAATACCGGGTAACCCATTTCAACAAGCTCATCTAATCGTTGCATCGTTTCTATACTCTGTTGTAAATTTTTTACAAAACCAATACCTGGATCTAAAATAATATGCTCATCAGGTACACCTGCTTCTTTAACAATCTTAATGCTTTCTTGCAAATCTGCTAAGTATTCTTCAAAGTAATTAATGTACTTCTCTTCTTTACGATTATGCATTAAAATGATTGGCACATTTAGCTCTGCAGCAACATTTGCAATTTTTGGATCTGCTTTTGCACCCCAAATATCGTTTATCATATGGGCTCCAGCTTCGATTGCAGCGCGTGCCACTGCTGACTTATACGTATCGATGGAAATAATAACGGGTATTTCTTTTACCAATGCCTTAATTACAGGTACGACACGGGCAATTTCTTCCTCATCCGAAATACGCGTATAGCCAGGACGGGTAGATTCTCCTCCAACATCAATAATTTTAGCACCATTTGCTACCATTTCTTTAGCATGTTGTACCGCAACCTCTAATGAATTAAATTTTCCGCCATCAGAGAAAGAATCGGGCGTTACATTTAAAATACCCATTACAAAAGTCTCTTTTGTATAATCAAGTTCGATATTATTTAGTACGATCGGTTTTGGATATTTCGATAACATAAACAAACTAACCTCTTTTCATTGTTTGTATGATTTCTTCTATGTATGCTTGATGTAGCCGTTGATAAATTGGACCATTATTACCTAAAAACTTATTTTTCCCAATGTTTGAAATTGGGACGAGCTCTTCTATAGAATTAGTAATAAAGCACTCGTAGGCATTTTCCAAATCTTTTTTAATAAATATATCCTCAATCACTCGGTAACCCAGTTGTCTCGCCATCATAATTACCCATTGCCTCATAACAGCAGGAGTTACTCCCATTGAAACAGAAGGAGTATAAAGTATACCATCTCTTGCCCAGAAAATATTTGATGTCATCCCATCTAATATTAATCCCTTTGAAGTTGTGAAGAAACCTTCCATAATGAATAAATTTTCAATTTCGAATCTTGCTAACACATTGTTTCCAAAATGATGGGCTCCTAAGCTATGTAGTTCAGGTATCATATTTTTTATTTTAAGCCACTTTGCGCTTTTTTCCATCCCACGTCTCCTTTTTTGTAAAGCTGTTTGATATAGAATAACTGTTGGATTTTCATACTTAAATGGGATGGACAAATTATGATTACCAGCCGAGACATTTAAACGGATTATGCCATCATCCCCCGACTGTTTTATCAATTCATTAATGGCCTCTTCAATTTCTTTCAGGGTAAAAGGAATATTAATTCGGTAAAGATTGAGTGATGTGCATAGACGATTAAAATGTTCTTCAAGCAGCACTACTTTGCCGTTATATGTACGAAACGTTTCATAAAATACTAGACCGTATAAAAATCCATGATCAAATGGTGAGATCCTCATTTCTGTGTCATCTACATATTTTCCATTTATCCAACAAAGCATTTACAAATTAGCCCCTTTCATATGAAAGCAATTTCCAATTGAAAGATAGCATAAAATTTCCAAATCGAGTAGAAGCCTCTTTACAAAAAAATCGACATCACCTTAAAGGCAATGTCGATATCGCAATTTTAAAATTAGTCTTCAAATTCATATAAAGCAGTTGATAAATAACGTTCACCGTTTGAAGGAACGATTGCTAAAACGTTTGAACCTTTGCCAAGACGTTTTGCTGTTTCAATTGCTGCATGGATGGCTGCTCCTGAAGAAATACCTACTAAAA
>JAEXYZ010000068.1 GCA_023405135.1 Bacillota bacterium
TCTCCTCCATTAGTACAGCCTCCCAATAAACTAAATAATACTAGTTTACTAGAAGTATATTGAATAGTGAAAAAGTGTTCAAACCAAATGAGCAAATTCTGTTGATTCTATTTTAGCGTTTACAAAAGTGGCATCAGATGAAAGAGAAATGATGAATAATGCTTTAAAAAAAGTTGTAATACCTTTTCTAAGACAACAAGGGTTTAAAGGTTCATTACCTCACTTTAGAAGAAAGAATAAAGACAATATAGATTTAATTACTTTTCAATTCAATAGGTGGGATGGTTCATTTGTGGTTGAGTTGGCGACTAGTTCAGTTGAAGGAGTAACGACATATTGGGGAGAGCTAGTACCGCCTAACAAAGTCACTGCACATGATATAAATGAACGATTTAGGTTAGGAGACAAATCAAAAGATGAAGATGGTATATGGTTTAGTTTTGAGAATGCAAAATCTGAAGAGGATTTTGAGGAAGTGGCTTCCTACGTTGTAGATTTATTAAAAATTACTGACCGTTTATGGATTATGAATTTATTAATTGAGTGAGTTAGTGAAAGAAGGACTAATTTACTTTGAAAAATAAAATTTTATTTTAGTTATTCCATTATGGGACGCGTATATGAAATAAACGGTAACGATTTTAAGGAGTAGAAACTCTTATGATTATTAAAATCAATCTTGGTGACAATTTTATTCAATACATTTCCTGTTCAACAAAAGTAATTAGGAAGATAAACTGTATTCAGAGGGACTTTATAGAGTGGATTTTTGATGAAGAAAAGAATACAGAATATTGGGCTTTAGAAAATGGGAAAAGAATTCACCCTAATTATGACGCAAATGCACTTGTTGAGTGGTTAAACAATGTAAGATTTAAAAGAGGAATCGCAAAAGCTAAATTAATCAGGAATCCTCAATTAAAAGAAAAAAAGATAGTATATTATTAATACCAACATGGTTTATTCCAAAAAAGGGTGTAATTCTTTCAGAGGAATTGTGCCTTTTTCAGTTATAGGACTATTTAATTGAATAAAGCTACTTAAACAAAACTAGATGTTTATGTTAAAATTTGGTATATAATTTTGAGAAAATATATTATCAAAGCTGTTTTAGGAAAAATTAAGGGGGTAATTAATTGAGATTTAAAGAATTAAAGGTAGTGGAAATTCCGAAATGGGGAACCTACTTACGTGAGCAATGGCGTGAAAGCTTTGCTAGACATCTTACAAATGCGGAACAAAAATTGATTGGGATGGATGGATTCCTGTGGCATTTATGTAGTTGGGAAAAAGTTAAATGTTTTGAGAAAGATGAAGCGATAGCAGCCTTTAATAAGCAATCAAAATTTAAATGTACTATCTTTTATCAATTTATAGATGAAGCTTATCTTCTTGAAAATGCTAAAACACTTACAGTAGAAGAACTTCCATATGATAAATATGATATGGATTATTGCGACATATATATAATGGATTGGAATTATAAATGGACGTTTATTATTACACATGAAAGTGATCTTGGTCCTTATTTTATTCAGAAATTTTAGGTGATAGTTTTGTTCAAATAAAAGTAAAATCTTATACTCAGCAATCGTACGCGATTCTGTAACAAGAAGTGTGCTTTTCTCCATAAAAAGAGCCATGATTGTGGAGTAACGACTTCCGAAAAAATGATTATTTTTGTTAAAAATAAAAAGATATTGTGAAGAAATATAATTAAAACTGGTTATCAAATGAGTCGTTATTTGATACTAAAAAAAACGTAAGGGTGATTAGATGTTTCGATTTATTCGTTTATTACGGATGAGGGACTTAGAAATAATTGAAGTAGTTCATAATAGTGTTAAAATTTGTTTGCTAATTATTGAAGATAAACGTAGAGCGTTAAATGATTCTGAGAAGCAGTTAACTTCTTATAACTTAATGGACGAAAATGAATTAAAAGATGAAATACATAATGTACTTTATTTATATATACTAACTGGCGAAGAATTAACTAAGCAACAAAATGATAGTATTATTGAATTTGCTGATGATTTATTACACGAGGTAATTCCAACTGCTAAGATTGTTAAACGATTTATAGATAAAAATATGTTCTCCAATTTACCAGTAACTTTACAACTAAAGGATTTCCAGAATATTTTAAGATTTGTACACTCAAGTTTCAAGCTAAATCATATAGAAGAAAGTTTTTATTTATCTCAAGGGTAAAAGTAAAGATTTATTATTCGACTAAAATTCAAACGTAAATTGTCTATTAAATTACGCAACATTCTAGTGAAAAAAAATATGGTAGAATTAAATTCAGTCTAATATCGTCACAATAAAATCATCAAAGTAATCTTCATTGAATTTTGATATTTTCCCAAATCCTCACCAAACCATTTGATTCTGATAATGCAATCCATTCTCATTCAAATCGTGTTCTATCCTCTTCGTTTAGGGTGCGATTCCACAATCTTGAAGCAAACCGAACTCCTTGATCCAGCGTAAGACCCAGGTCAATTAGTTGCTTGCTTTTATAATAAGCAGGCAAACATTTTGCCAATTTATCGGATAATAAATTATAGTAATCTTGTAAAATACTTTTAACTGGAGGTTTTGAATATGGCAAAGGTAGCATTTCTTTTGGCGAGTGGATTTGAAGATTCTGAAATGAAAAATCCATATAACGCCGTAAAAGACGCAGGACATGAGGTAATCGTAGTTGGCTTAGAAAAAGGTGCACAATGCGATGGAAAAAAAGGTACGGTCTCCTACACAGCGGATTTAGGGGCATCGGAAGCAAAGTCAGAAGAATTTGATGCTGTCATTATACCTGGCGGAGGCGCTCCAGAAGCATTACGTGTGAATGAAGAAGTGATTCGTTTTGTGAAGGAAGTAAACGAGCAGGGTAAATTAATTGCAGGAATTTGTCACGGACCTCAAGTCATGATAAGTGCTGATGTATTAAAAGGAAAAGCTGCAACTTGCTACATCGGAATTCGTGATGATGTAAAACTAGCAGGTGCAGACTACCGTGACGAAGAGGTAGTTGTTAGCGAAAATCTTGTAACATCACGTACGCCTGTAGATGAACCAGCGTTTATCCGTGAAATCTTAGCGAAATTAGCATAAATAATTCAAAAAGAGGAAGGGAGCCTTTAATTAAAAGGGGATCCACTTCCTCTTTTTGATTTTGTCAATAAATTAGTTAAGAGAAAACAGTTTTATCATGAAAAATCAGACTTTATTATTACTTCTAATGCTTTTTTTAACACTTCTATATCGCTAGCTGTCAAATTTTGAAGAACCTTATTATTCAACTTAACTGTTGCAGCTTCAACTTCATCTCTGATTTCTTTAGATTTTTGAGTAGCAATCACTAAAACATTTCTACGATTTTTTGGATCTACCGAACGTTCTATTAATTCAGCTTTTTGCATTTTATCTAATATCCCCGAGACAGTAGGGGCTTCTAAATAAATCATTTCTCCAATTTGTTTAGGTGATAATTGCCCTTCTCTCCACAAACAATTCAATACACCGTATTGAGCTGGTGTTATTCCATAGTCCTCTAAAAGCTTGCTGAAATATTTAAAAACTTTATTCTGGCTAGTACTTAGTAAAAAATTCATGCAATCTTTTAATTCCATAGTATCTCCTCCATATTGACATTACCTATAATATCATGTTAGTTTTTGTGATGAAACATTTTTGTCGCAGAAATGTTTTATGTAGAAAAGGAGATGGATATATATGGATACATTCAAGGCTATTATTGTAAAAGAAAAAAATGATCAAGTAATTTATGGTTTGGAAGATGTTAATCTTGACAGTCTTTCTAATGGTGAGGTTTTAATTAAGGTGTCATATTCTTCAATAAACTATAAAGATATGTTGGCTGTTCAAAAAAATGGAGGAGTTATTCGGAATTATCCTATGATCCCCGGAATTGATTTAAGTGGAACCATTGTACATACAACAGATAATCGTTACGCAGAGGGACAGAAAGTAGTTGTTACAGGTTTTGCTATGGGAATGAGCCATACAGGAGGGTTTGCAGAATATGCTAGGGTTTCTGGAGATTGGATTGTTCCTTTACCAGTCAACTTATCCTTAAAAGATGCTATGGTTTTTGGAACAGCAGGGTTTACTGCTGCCCTATCTATCATAGCTTTAGAGGAGAAAGGTATGGATTTAAATAAAAATCCTAAAATTCTAGTTACTGGTTCAACTGGTGGAGTGGGTAGTATAGCTTTACAAATTTTATCCAAAATTGGGTATAAAAATATTGCTGCTTTAGTTCGAAAAGAAAACCAGATAGAAGTAGCAAAATCTTTAGGAGCTACTGATGTCATTTTTGCGGATGAATTAGGAGTACAAAATAAACCGTTAAATAAGCAAAAATTTGACTTTGTCCTAGATACTGTTGGTGGAGAAATTGCTTCTGTATTAATTTCTCAAATTTGCTATGGTGGAAGTATGAGTATGTGTGGGAATGCAGGTGGGATAAAACTAACATCAACAGTGTTGCCGTTTATACTTAGAGGAATTAACCTTTTGGGAATTGATTCTGTAAATGTACCAATTGAAGATCGGGGGTATATTTGGGAGAAAATAGCGAATGAATGGAATATTTCTCAAACAACTCTAATTAGTGAAATTACACTTGAAGAATTACCTCAAACGATTGAGGCCATTAAAAATGGTCACCATTTGGGAAGAACAATTATTAAATATTAAAAACATTCGACCATTTTAAAGAAGTAAACAACACTTATCTTACTTTAATCAATAGGCATACAAAATTTTTGATAAATACAGTTATTTTCACCTTATACCTTTACTGGTATAGGGTGTTTTATTCTGATTATTAAAAAATCTATCTAAATAGGGAGAGATAATTAAAATACATTTGGTAGTTCAGCTTGTTTAATTACATTAAAGCAATTCTATATTAAGAAATCCATGTAATGCGTGTCTTTTCGTATTGGGCCATATTGTAGTTCTAATATTGTAGTTCTAATACATATTTGAAATAACAAAAGGAAAAGGATATGAATGTTGAATAAGAAATGCCAGTATATAGAATTATAATTAAAATAATTAAGGGGTCTTATTAAATGACGATACTCAATTATCTTGGATGTAATTTTAAATTACCCATACGTGAAACAGATAGTGATGATAAAGTTATAATTACTCAGGACTTCACGGATGAAGAAGGTATAGATAATGTAAAAAAGCATTTTTCAACTAAATATGTATATGAGGTTTTTGAGAATGGTGGTTCCGGTATCTGGTTTAATCAAGCTATAAAAGGGAGTATTCAATAAGTAATTTAAGGTCGCAGGAAAGTTTCCTAAGACTTTGCAAGCTTTTAAAACCTTATCTTAAAGAATGGGATTATTGTGAGTTATATATTTGTTGGTCTGGCGACGAAGGTCAAAATAGAAATAGAAAATTAGACCAGACCTTTATTCTTGATAAAACGGACATCAATGACATAGAAATATATGAGAAAACACTATTAATAATAAAAAAATAGTTATTCAATTATAGGGTGCTTTCCTTGAATAAGGAAAGTGCGTTTTTCATTAAAGGACCATATTGTGGAATAAGATAAGTTATCAGATGGTTCATCTCTGAAGTTTTAATCAAAGGGATTAAATTTGGAGGGAATAGGAAATGGACGCAAAGACACTTTTGTTACAGCAATGGGCAAGCTGCTTAGATGAAGAAGATTGGTTTCCACCACTTGAAAAAGTGCTAGAGGATATTACTCTTGAACAGGCAATTTGGAAGCCAGTTGAGGGAGAAATGAATTCCATTTGGGAACTAGTTTGTCATTTACTTTTCTATGAAAAGAGACTTTTGATGCGATTTCTTGGTGAAACAGCGAATGAACCCCAGGCAGAAGATAATGAATCTACATTTAGATTACCAACTGAGACGTTAGAAAATTGGAAGGAAACAAAACAGGAATACTTTTATGTTCATCGGGAACTCGAAAAAATACTAGCAAAATCAGAACATGAAGATTTATATAGACAAATCCCCGGAGAAAGATCACTAGTGCTTGAACTGAAGAGTTTAGCATTGCATGATGCATATCATATTGGGCAAATTGTTTTCCTAAGTAAAATGCAAGGAGCTTGGGCAGGGAAACGCAGCTTTTAAAAGTTTTATTAGCTTTACAATTATCCCACTATAAGGCGTGTTTTTTTATTAAGAATTGCGTCTTTTTTCATTAAAGGCCAGATCGTTGAACAACATTATTTTATAAAAGGTTCCCAAAAAAGGATACTTTGGGAACCATATAATTACAATTTATGTCTATATTAAAAAATGGAAGTATAATGGAGGCATCATTATGTGGTTAATAATAGGTCTTATTGCAATAGTAGTAACTTTTGTAAATCTTTATATGTATACAGCAGGAAAGGATTATAAGCTTGCTATGGCAATGGGGTTATCATTTACAGCATTAACACTTTGTGCAGAATACAGTCTTGTATCGGAGTGGGTAGAAGTGAAAGATTGGGCAGCTTTAGAGGATGTAGTACCTGGTATGGAAAGGGCATTATGGTTTTTGACAATTGTTTCTATCTTACTAAATATAGCACCTATACTTTTAGAACTAAAAGGTAAGAAATAATTACTTATTAATGTCATATTAGGAAAGTGCCTTTTTCAATATTAAAGGGCTATAATGTTGAATAACATTCTTTTGTGAAATGTGACCAAACGCCGCTTTGGGAGCTTTATTCTAAACAATTAAGCCATTCCAAAACTCAACATTAACCTTTTATTGAGATGTGTTTTATAAATCGATAAACTATTTATAAAAATATTGAATATTTGAAACTGAATAATCATACTTAAAAAAGACAGTTACTATTACTAATAATCTAGGTTGTAAATTAAAGTTTTACAAGGTGGGGCAACAACCAATAATAAAAGCTTGGAGGGATAAAAAATGAAACAATTGGGGACTCTATACTTTTTCTGTGGAAAAATGGGAGCAGGAAAATCAACTAAATCAAAACAATTGGCTATAGAAAAACATGCGGTATTGTTATCTGAGGATGAATGGCTTTCATCTCTTTATCCCGATCAAATAACATCATTTGAGGATTATCTAAAATTTTCAGCGCAGCTCAAGCCGATGGTGAAAAGGCATGTCCAAAACATATTAAGTGTTGGTACAGATGTAGTGATGGATTTTCCAGGTAACACTCAAAAACAGAGAAAGTGGTTTTTGGATATAGCGGCAGAGGTCAATGCAAACCATCAACTAATTTTCCTTAATTTAAATAATGAGCAATGCCTACGCCCAAATTGCACAAAGACGTAACGAACAACCCGAAAGAGCAGCTTTTGACACGGAAGCGGTGTTTATTCATGTTGCTAAATTTTTTGAAGCACCAGAAGCATCAGAGGGTTTAAATATTTTAGAGTTTAGTGGAAAAGAAGAATAAAAAGTCCGACACTGCGTTATTGATCCAGAAGAAAATTCATTAACTAACCGGGTGCTTTAGTAAAAGAAGAAATAATTGATTTTATGACTAACCATTTTCAGTTTTTCCATTAAAGGGAGCAATTTTTGAATAACATAAGTGGAAAATAATCAAACTTTAATAAAAATCTCCTACTAAATTCAAAAGGAGTAACTCCATTTTGATCAATTCTTTTTCAGAATGGAGTTTTTGAAGTGGCTGTTAGATAAGGAATTGAGGGATATTTTTTAATCAATCTTTATTCCAAAGCTATAGTGAAAGGTGATAGTGATAAATGGCTATTTTCCAGAAGAAAATGACTTTCTCAGCATCAGATTCAATATTCTTCGGCTATTTACTTGTAAGCCATTGAACATATTACTTATTCAAAAAAGAAAATAGTAACTCAGTCCTTGAGTGCTTGAGTCACTATTTTTTGTTTACTGGTTATTTCTTTAGTGTATGTTCCTTTCCGTTTAGATCTGTCACAACTAACTGTGTTTCTGAAACATACATATCCTTCGCAAGGACATTTGAAAGCTTGTTCGTCTTTTTATCAAGCAGATTATACTTAAAGACGCCTTTTTTATTAAAGTAATACATTGTGGAGTGATCAAACAACACCGACCTATTTTCTCCGCCCGCCTCGATAGGCATTCCATCGTAACTGTAACTGAATACATCGAAAGTTATAAGCGCATCAAAGCTGAATTCTTTTTTCTTATCACTGCTGCCATCCATCGCTGTCGAATAAAGTATCAGCGTGCTGTCCACAAATCCCGCCGAATCCTGTATAATTCTACGATTTAAATAACTATAATTCTTTTCGGATACATCCGTATATAAAATCCGGTCGTTCCAAATGAACATATTGCGGAAGTTATCGTCACTTGGCTCTTGCATTTTTACCAAGTCTTGACCGTTCGTCTTTATTTTCATTACCCCATAAATAAATGGCACTTCGTCTGCTTCAGCAAATCCCCCACTATGGTAAGGAATGAAAATCTCTCCATTGTAAACAATAATTCGGGTATCTTTATGCAAGTACATGGCGCTGGGGTGATTCCAATCGCTTTTCGGTACATCCTCGTCTTTCAATAACACTTCACGTTTACCGGTTTCAATATTTTCTTTGATAAGTTGACGATAACCGTCTGTGTCCTTCCCAATGAAATATAATGAACCGTCTTGTTCAACGGTTTTCCCTTTCGTACTGACATATGAACGATAGCTGCTGAGCTTCATTTTATCATCTAGTGCCCGCACAAGAAATGCTGAAAACTGCGCACGTGTGACAGAGTCTGTTGGCATAAATTTGCCTTTCGATCCGCCCGCAACGCGCTGTTTTGCGATTCCGTTGATGTCCTGGTACGCCCAGTGTGATGGTGTGACGTCAATGAATGTCGGTTGCTTGTCAAGCGGCATGTTGAATGCGCGGCGTAAGATAGCAGCCATCTGCGCACGTGATGTTTTTTCTCCAGGACGCATAAAGCCATTGTTACCGCGAAGGATTCCTCTTTCATTCACCGTCGCGAGAATTTTGTAGTAAGGTGAATCTTTCGATACGTCCTTGAACTGAATGGATGTATCTTCGTTCAGCGGAATCTTTAGTGCTTTGATGAGCATAGCGGATGCTTGCGCTCGCGTAATCGCCTCATTCGGTTTGAATGTACCGTCAGGATAGTCTCCGATAATATTAAAATCGGATAAATACATGATTTCTTTCTTCGCCCAATGACTATCCACATCGGAAAAATAAGTAGCCGCTTGTGCTTGAAATGGGATTGCGGCGAAAATGAGTAAAATAATCCATACTACCGTTAGTTTATTTTTCAAAACGATAGACCTCCGTTTGATAGCTAGTTTATTTTTAATATTTGTTTCAGTATACAAGATTCATAGGCTATTAAAATAGTGGAAATTAATCTAAGAAATACATCTTCCGACTTTTATAAACATAGTAAGGAGGAATCGATTATGAATATCCTTTCTGAAAAGGAATTTGAGGATATTTTCGTTATACAACCTTAGTTAATCGAGGAAGGACTGGATTATTAGAAAGGCAAGGTCAATTAATAGATGAACTGATTTAATCTTCGCCGATAATAACGGGAATATCTTATTAACTAAGTAGGGTGGAGGGAACCACCTGAAAGGAGTGTACATGCTAAAGGAATGGCAAGGATATATTGTAAATTATGAATTAAAAAGTAATCATGTGAAATCTATTTAGGAACGATTGGGTGTCAAGGTTATGTTTTGATTTCCTAAAATAAGTTGAATTTGTTATCCGTTATTCAAGAATTGGATGTATTTATTTAAGACCGTGTTTTTTTCTTAATAGGCCAGATTGTTGAGTAAAACCTTTATTGATATAGGATTATGCAAGGTGAAACCTACTAAAATAAGTGTAAAGCAGGGAGTAAAAGTTTCACAGGGTACAAGGTTTTGAAAAGGGATTAAAACCAAAGAGGCCGTCATTAATAGACGGTCTCTTTTTGTGGAGATTAGAGAGCTCTATGTTGGACTGAATATTCAAGCTTTGAACTAGAATGATGCATTTTAATTTATGATTTAATTTTTAAAATTATTTCTTTCTTATAGAGAATGTTTTTTCTAATTGTTATCTCTGCAATAAAAAGATTAAGAATCCAAGATAACCAGACTGCTATCATATAGGCATTTCCATAGGGAAAATTCATTGCGTTATGAGTAATGGCTACGATTATATAAATAGTCATATTCGCAAAAGAAAGAAAGAAACTTCGAATGATCCATTGACTATGTAAGATTACATTTTGTCTCTTAATATACCAAAACCCTAGGATAGTTGTGCCGAGCCATAATGTATTTAAAATTAGTAACCCGATTGTACTTGGCCATCCCCCTGTTGCAAAGAATGAGACATAAACTCCGGGAATGAAATTTATGATGATAGACAAGACATATAATCGGCCATTCCAGCGGTGAAACTTGATAGATTTTATGCGTATTCTTTTTATCACACCTAATGGGCCTGTGAGAAGCGCAATAATAGCCAGCAAAATATGAATTCGAATCATTACTATCCATAGGGATTTATCTGTCAGAATTAGATCCTTTCTAGAAATAAATTTTTCAAAAGTAGGATCAACCATAAAATTCTTTGAAAAAGTATGAAATACCCATAGGATTGGGATAAATAAAATGGTTATTCGAATGAAATTTTTCATTTGCTTTTCCTCCATTTCTGCTTAGGAAAATAAACCGCGGTTAGTCATAGTAAAGACAACAGCCATGATGAAGAGAAAGGTAATCCAGCTATACCAATTTAACTTTGAGATATTCTCTACTAATTTGTTCTCAGGGTACTTTGAGAGAATAATCCTTTTTAGATTTCTATGCATCATTCCAATCGCGCCACCAATCAGGACAAGCAGCACAATTGCAATCCCCACCCATAATATTGAAGGATAGGATGAATAACCAAAGCTCATCCATCCTCCTGAAATCATCAAAAGAACTAATGCATAATGACCTGCTCGCATAAAGCTCAAAGTCGTTCTAAGGACTGTCTTTAATTCATTGCCCGTTCGAGAAGAAATGGTATGAATGATAAAAGGTAAAGTAAGGAAGCTTCCTAAAAATAAAGCACTAACAACATGAATAAATACAAGGAATGAATACATAGTTATATATTCCTTTTAAGTAAGACGGTGTCCAATTAATTTTGAAGAGGGAAGCATACCAGCCTTTACTTCACCAATCATTTGGTTTCCATCTATCGAAACGCTAAACTTTAAAGTAAGCCTCATTGGCTTTGTTACTTTCATGGACCACTTTAATTGATTCCCTTCAAGGAAAGGGTTGTCTAAAGAAACAATCTCTTCTCCTTGCTTTGCAGTTCCGACTATTTGACCATCATTAGTAGATAAATCTATTAATACAGAAAGCTTTCCTATAGGGGTGGAAATGATGGTATCCCATTTTCCTTGAAAATCCCATATTTCATTTGATTGAATAGTGGAAGGTTGTCTTGTAGCTTCAACTGTATTTTCATGTTTACTTTCTTTAGGCACGTTTCCTTCAGCCTTCCAAATCGTCCCCCTTCGTTCGTGTTCAAATAATTGCTCAATAGCATGCGCAATTTGGGGACCTAACTCTCGTTCAACTAAGTAAAGGGCAACATCTAATCCCGATGTCACACCACCTCCAGTGATGAGATTGCCATCATCAACGACTCGTGCATTAACGGGAATAGCACCTGTGGCACTTAAAAGGTCCATTCCCATATGATGGGTAACAGCATGCCGTCCTTCTAATAAACCATCCATAGCTAATATGCAAGAACCACCGCAAACTGTTGCTAGCAAAATATCTGGCTTCATCATAGCTTCTTTTAATAAATGACTTAATTCTGTTTCTGTTGCTTGTTGTAATTTAACTGGAACCGAATCTGATCCATTATCATGAACAGAACCGGATGCCCCCGGAATAAGAATGATTCCTTTACGGCTTAAATCAAGTTTTTCACTTGCTTGAATTTGTAAATGATTTACACCACTTGTCACCAAACGTTTCCCTTCAGCAGATACAAGTTTAACGGTTACTTCCTCGTTTGAGTACATCGCTGCAGCGGTAAACACTTCATAAGGTGCAATAGCGTCTAATAAATCAAATCCATCAAACAACACAATTTGGATATGCATACATATTTCCTCCGTTAAAAATAAATTTGAGACCCATTACATCTTTATTTTGTAAGCGGATTTTTCAGTCTATCATATTCCGTCTCGGTCAGTTCCCCCTTAATTACTAGGTCTTTAAGACGGTCCGTTTGCTTGTTATCTCTACAACGATAGCGTATGGCAAATATGCGAACTGCTACAAAACAAAATAGTGTAAGGCAAAATAAAGCGCCAAATGGAAAGAAAGAGAAAGTGTTATCCATTTGTAATTCCTCCTTTAAAATAGTTAAGTATGGCGTGAAACCTGCTAAATGTTCCACAATGAAAGAATATCCTTTGAATGTCTCAAATGAAGGTATAAAACAATCACAAAATAATCACAATCCATTAGAAAACTTTATCTTTATTAAAAAAATGATAAACTAAAATCAAATTTCATTTGTTAGGTTGCTATATAGAGGGAGTTTATCTGAGGAAAGGTGGGATTTTTGTGAAGGAGGATCAGACAATTTTAGTTGTTGACGATGATAAGAGCATTGTTGAATTATTGAGGGATTTCTTAGAGAATGAAGGCTTTAATGTGAATACTGCTAATGACTCTTCACAGGCACTTGTCGTCCTAGAGCAAAATACCATTGATTGCATTGTTCTTGATGTAATGATGCCGGGACAAAATGGTTTTGAGTTATGTCGGCAGATTCGTATGAAAAACAACGTACCGATTCTTTTTTTGAGTGCTTTAAGTGATGATGTAGATAAGATTCGCGGTTTAGCACTTGGAGGAGACGATTATATAATTAAAACCGCTTCGCCGGGTGAAATTGTTGCAAGAGTGAAGGCTGTATTACGACGCTCCAGTTCTCAGCAAGAATTGAAGAGGAAGGTCCTGGATTATGGAAGGCTCTCGTTGGATTTGTCGACAAGAGAAGTTTTTGTGGAAGAGCAGCCCATCTCACTAACACCGAAAGAGTATGATTTGCTGCAATTGTTTGCAGAACATCCGAAATATGTATTTTCTTACGACCAATTACTGAATAAATTTTGGGAAGGAATTGGTGACAAACATACAATTCGAGTCCATCTAAGTCGACTTCGGGAGAAAATTGAGGCTGATCCAAATAATCCACAATTTATCGTCAACGTATGGGGGATAGGCTATCGTTTCAAAGGAGAATAAAATGAAAACCATTCGTATTCGTAAGTTTACCATTCTCTGCTTATTTATTATCCTGACTTTTCCATGGATATTTTATGTGGGGGCGCATTTTCTTGAAACTAAATCGTTCAATCTTGGCATTCAAGCCGATTCAAAAATGACTCAAATTATTGCAGTAATTTCTGGTCTACTATTGTCCTTTTTGATTGTTGCCTATACAATGCGAAGATATATTCTCATTCCTCTGGAGAAAATGAGCGCAAGTGCTAGGCAGATTGCAGAAGGGGATTTGGATATTCAGTTACCTTCCTCAAAGATTTCAGAAATTGCTGAGGTCCATGATGGTTTTCATGTAATGGTAGATAGTTTAAAAAAATCTTATCAGAAACAGATAGAATTGGAAGATGAACGGAGATTTGTGATTGCTGCAGTTGCGCATGATTTACGGACACCATTATTTGCCTTGAGGGGCTATTTAGAAGGTTTAGAGCAAGGCATTGCTGATTCACCTGAAAAACAAGCAAAGTATCTGCAAGTTTGTAAGGAAAAGTCTGCACAATTGGACCGACTTGTAGAGGACCTTTTCACATTTACAAAAACAGAATTATTAGAGACGGAATTCAAAAAAAATACGGTAGACCTTTCAATTGTTTTACAGAGGTCGATTGACAGCGTTAGTCCATTAGCTCACCAGAAGCATGTATCGATTATTATGCATCAATTTGGTGAGGAGTGTGTAGTCATTGGTGATGCGCACTTATTGGAGCGAGCCATGAACAATTTATTGGATAATGCGGTCAAGTTTACACCCTGCCATGGGAAGATTTTTGTAGAATGCTATAAGAATGGCAACAATGTGATCTTTACCATTAAAGATACAGGTGAGGGTTTCTCTTCAGATGAGTTGGAGCGGGTTTTTGAACCATTATATCGTGGGGAAGTATCAAGAAATCGTTTAACTGGGGGAGTTGGGCTGGGCATGACGATTTCAAAGAAAATCATTAAGCAACACGGAGGTGACCTTGTCGCAGCTAACCATTCAGATGGAGGTGCACTCCTAAGTGGCTCGATACCCTTGGCAAACAGTTCTTTCTAGTCTCATACTTGAAAGCTTTATTTGACTATCCTGGTTAACTGATTCCTTTTGTCTAGACACACTCTTTCTAAGAAATTTTTTGCTTTACCAACAAACTAGCAGTGAACCGTATCATAAATAATTATTGAATTATTCAACAATTGGGCGCTTTCCTTCAGTTGAAGTGACCCCAAAAAGTTAGACATTATATTAAGTTAAGCAACTATGGAGGATTGAATTCGGTATTGTGAACTGCGCCCCATTTTGTAGACAGTTTAATAAAAAGGGATGTAGTTGTTCTTACGCTGCGATTAGATGACTTCGGTAAGTTGCCGGAGTCATCTTTTTTAATGTCCATTGCTTTCTTGTATGGTTGTAATGATTCATGTAATCCATCACAAGTGTATGTAATTCTGCTAAACTTTCTGCTTCTTTATAATCTATTTCATCTTTTAAATGCCCAAAGAATGATTCCATCGGTGCGTTGTCCAAACAGTTTCCTCTACGAGACATGGATTGACGAAGCCCCATTTCTTTTACACGCTGCTGAAATTGAGGTGCGTATAATGGACACCTTGATCAGAATGAATCATTGCTTCTGGATGGAGGTTTTTATCTAAATGGGCTTCCAACTTCTCGAGTGCCTTGTAAACAATGGACATCTTGAGTGTTGTCGACAACTCATACGCTACAATTTCTCGTGTAGCCACATCTTTTACGCACGATAAATAAGCCGTTTGCCCACCTCGATATGGAAGATAGGTAATGTCGGTTAAAAATACTTTTCCTGGTTCGTCCTGCTTAAATTCACGCTTTAAATGGTTCGGAATACGACGGTGTGCTTCCGTTGCCTTTTCTATCTGGCGATATGGATTCGCTCGTCGTACTTTCGCATATAAATTGAATTTGCGCATCAGACGAAGAATCTTTTTATGGTTCATCGGTTTGTCCA
>JAEXYZ010000002.1 GCA_023405135.1 Bacillota bacterium
GTCTTCACTCGGCTGCGCGCCTTGTCTGACCAAGCGTTTTCAAGACAGTCTGGCTAGTTGCTTCTAAATGATTAGAAAATTAAAAAGAGTGTAGACAAAGTCAAAATTGACTTTGTCTACACTCTGAAAGCGTGAAGACAAAGTAAAAACTACTTGTCTTCACGCTTATTGATTAAACTTTAAATTCATTGACAACACCACGTAAGTCGTCAGCTTGCTTTGCGAGTTCTGTTGCAGAAGCATTAATTTCTTGCATGGCAGCGGAACCTTGTAATGCTGCAGATGCAGATCTTTCAGTATGCATCGCTGTATTTTCAGCAATGGTATTTACTTCGACAAAGGAAGCGGCAACTTCATGGCTCGTATTTAATGTTTCCATAATTTTCTCAGCCATCGATGTAATAATGCTCGTTGTTTTATTGGTTTGAGCTAATATATCTTCTAATACAGAATTTGTTTCATTTGTCACTTCAACACCACGAATGACATTTTGTACGCCTTCATGATTTTGTTCGATAATCGATTTTACTTCTTGCTGAATCGAAGTTATGATTTGAGTTACTTCGTTAGCGGCACTTTGGGATTGTTCTGCAAGTTTTTTTACTTCATTGGCAACTACTGCAAATCCTTTTCCATGCTCTCCAGCTCGTGCAGCTTCGATTGCTGCATTTAAAGAAAGCAAGTTCGTTTGCTCTGCAATGGAAGTGATTGTACCAATAATCGATGTAATTTCACTCGATTTTTTCCCTAAAGTTTCTACCGTTGAAGATGTATTTGCCATTGTTTCTTCAATTGACATCATTACAGTAGAAGATTGATTTACTGATTGGCTACCATTATAAGCAGCTTTTTTCATTTGCTCTGCAGCTAATTGTACTTCATTGGCTTCATTATTTAATTCATGCATTGCTTGTTCTAATTGCTGCATTTTTTGGATGACAGCATTTGTACGAGATTGGGTAACATCACTATCCGCTGCAATCGTTTGAGTATTGTTGGCAATTTCATCAATCGTCCTTGCATTTTCTTCTGCAAGGGCCATCAATTCTTGGGAACTACCAGATACACTTTCAGCTAAAGAAGATACGCGTTTTATTAAATTTGAAATCGATTCAATTAAAATGTTCGTTGAGTTTGCAATAATTGAAAATTCATCTTTTGTTTTGACTTCCACACGACGAGTTAAGTCACCACCTGCTTGTGCGATGTCTAAAATTGATTGATTTATTTTAAATGTATTTCGTCGAATGGACTTAAATAATAGGAACCCGAAAGTAATAGTTAACACTATGGCGATAATAGATAAAGCGAAAAAAGTAATTTTTGAAGCTTGGGCTAATGATTCCAGCTCTTTAATTGTTTCTGCATTTTTTGTTTCTAATAAAGTAATTAACATTTTCGAGTAATCTTCAATATATGTTCTAATATTACTTGCATCATTTAAAGACATAACTCTTTTTGCATTTTCAAAACCTTGTTTATCTCTAGTGTCGATTAGGCTAGTGGAGTAGTTATTATAGACTAAATAGTTTTGGTGAACTAAAGTAAGTAGCTCTTTTTCTTTTTCACGATTTTCAAAAGTTGTTTGTAATTCAGAAATACTGCGTTCAATACTTTCTTTTGTAGAATTGTACTGAAGCAATGTCTCTTTATTACCGTGTATAATAAACTCTTGCTCGTAGTTCGATAGCTTTGATATATTACTTGCTAAACTATTAATTTTAATTTGTTCTTCAAGGTTTTCATTAGCAAAAGTATTTAAACTATGTTCAAGTTTTGAAATACTTATATAGGATAATGTTTGCATCCCGATGATTATTGCAAGTAAAATGCAGAATATGAGTAGTACTCGTCCACGTATAAGATGGTAAAATCGTAGCTTGCCCAATCTTTTTTCTGAATTTTGATTTCCTTTGTTGCGAGATTCTTGCTTTTTAGAAACAATTTTTTGTTTTTTCTTCTGATTTCCTTGTACTTTTTTGTTCAATAACAATCACCATCTTTCATAAACTATCAATATTTTTAAAGTTTACATTATTTTCAAAAAATTTACCATATTCAGATAGAAAAAAGTCCTATTTTTTTATTAATTGTAGTAAGGAGTGATTAGATGAAAAAAAGTTTTTATATGTTTGTTCTATCTTTTAGAGGAGGAGATTGGACTGATCAAAAAGCACGATTTGCAGAAAGCGCATTTTTAGATCATAGCTTTCCAAAAACAAGCACTTCTTTTGAGGAACTATCAAGTTATATTGAAACGATGGCTGATGAAAATTTGTCAACCCAAGCATTTGATGAATTGTGGGATATATATGAAACGAAATATAAATAATTGGAATAATTAAATTTCTAGTACAATATATGTATAAGTAGGTAAATCATTGCACAATGATAGAAAAGCAAGTATATTTGAATTTGAACAACTAGGAAAGAGGGATTGCGTATGAGTATTCATATTAATGCTAAACAGGGAGATATTGCAGAAATTATTTTATTACCTGGGGATCCGTTACGCGCAAAATATATCGCTGAAAACTTTTTAGAAGATGTGACATGCTACAATGAAGTTCGAAATATGTTCGGATATACTGGTACATATAAAGGGAAACGAGTATCTGTTCAAGGTACTGGAATGGGTGTACCATCAATCTCAATTTATACAACTGAATTAATGCAAGAATATAATGTTCAAAAATTAATTCGAGTAGGTACTTGTGGGGCAATCCAAAAGGACGTAAAAGTTCGTGACGTTATATTAGCTCAATCTGCATCAACAGATTCAAAAATGAATGAGATTATATTTAACGGTATTGATTTTGCACCGACAGCTGATTTCGATTTGTTATTAAAAGCTTATAATGCAGGTGTAAATGCTGGCTTGAATTTAAAAGTCGGTAATATATTCACAGCAGATATGTTTTATTCAGAAGAAAACCAAAACGAAAAATTAGCTCGTTACGGAGTTCTAGCTGTTGAAATGGAATCTGCAGCTTTATATACCCTTGCAGCAAAATTTGGTCGTCAAGCACTTTCTGTATTAACTGTTTCCGATCATATTATTACAGGCGAAGTAACAACTTCAGAAGAGCGCCAAACAACATTCAATGATATGATCGTCGTTGCATTAGAAGCTGCTATTCAAGAATAGAAATGAAAGGCAAAATATTTGCATATTCATTAGAAAGGCTGTCTATAAAATGACAGTCTTTTCTTTTCGTATGGGTGTGAAACTGTTAATATGTAAATAACGTCTTTTTATTTAAATAAGAAAGTATGATTTATTTGAAAAGTTTCTAGCGTTAAACGGTGGTCATCAAGTTGAAATTATATCCGCTGCGGAATGAAAAGCAACTAATGTACATAAGTTTGATGCGTATACTTTTCTAAGTAAGTGTATATGAGAGTGGTGAATATTATGGATGATCAAAACCAACAAAGTAATGAACAAGAAGAAAAAATTGAAAACCAGGAAGAAGTAATAAAACCAGCGAAAAAATATTTACGTATTAAGCCTTTTACGTTTATTATGCTAATGGTTTTAACAATTCTACTAACAGCAGGCTTAACAATCTTCGCCTTAACTTTTGGTGAGGAAAAAGTAGTTGAAGTTTCAACCCCTGCTGAAAGAGCAGAATTTTCAAAGTTATATGAGGCCTATGATGAATTAAAAGAAAAATATTATATTGATATCGATGAAGAAGCGGTAATTTCAGGTGCGATTAATGGAATGTTTGATGCGTTGGACGACCCGTATTCAGATTTTATGGATGAAGTAGAGGCAGAACAATTTAACTCTGATTTATCTTCTAGCTTCCAAGGAATCGGGGCAGAAATTCAAGAACGAAATGGAAACATCGTAGTCGTATCACCGATTAAAAATTCTCCTGCTGAAAAAGCTGGGATTTTACCAGAAGATATTATTTTAATGGTTAATGGCGAAAGTATCCAAGGTATGAGTGCAACAGAGGCAGTTTTATTAATACGTGGAGAAAAAGGAACGCCTGTGACATTAACAATTCAACGTGGCAGTGCAAAAGAGCCAATTGAAATGACAATTATTCGTGATGATATTCCAATCGAAACGGTTTATGGAGAAATGGGCGAAGATAAAATTGCACATATCCAAATTACTTCATTTAGTGAACAAACATATGACGAAATTGTAAAAATACTTGAAGACTTTGAAAAAGACGGAATGAAAAGTATTATATTAGACGTTCGTCAAAATCCAGGTGGTTATTTAACTTCAGCAATTGATATCGCAAATTTATTTGTTGATGAAGGTAAACCAATTGTTCAAGTTCAATCCCGTAATGGTGAGCCTGAAGTAATGCTTGCTGAAGGTGGCAAGAAATATAAATATCCAATTGTCGTCTTAATTGATAATGGTAGTGCATCTGCTTCTGAAATTTTAGCAGGAGCTTTAAGTGAATCTTATGGTGCAAAAATTGTCGGTCTTACATCATTCGGTAAAGGTACTGTACAAACAGTAAGCTCTTTACCAGATGGTTCAAATTTAAAATTTACGACAGGTAAATGGTTAACACCAAACGGAAATTGGATCAATGAAAAAGGGATTAAACCGGATGTCGTTGTTGAATATCCAGAATACGCGTCATTAACGTATATTGATCCAGAAACAGAACTAAAAGAAGGAACTGTTTCTGCGGCTGTAGATTCTGCAGAACATATGTTATCTGCTTTAGGTTACGATGCTGGAAAACTAGATAATGAGTTCGATGAAGCAACGACACAAGCTGTAAAAGCGTTCCAAGCAAAACAAAACTTGAAACAAACAGGTGTCATTGCCGGAGAAACGACTTATGCTTTAATGGATGCGTTAAGAGAAAAGATTAAAAACGAAGATCCACATATTTTAAAAGCTACTGAACTGCTTACAGATGATTCTACTCAAAAGGTAGAAAGTGAAGAACAATTTTAATACTTTAAAGGGCTACTGTTGTTCGATTGATGAGCAGCTGTAGCTCTTTCTTCTATATTTAGTAAAAGGAGAATGGACATATGAAAGATGTATATTTATTTAGCGGTTTTTTAGGAAGCGGGAAGACGTCCATGTTAACCGACGTCATTCGCCAATTTAAAGAAAAGGGATTAAAACCCGCTGTTATTATGAATGAATTAGGGAAGCTTCCTTTTGATTCACAAGCTGTAGAGGAGGATGTACCTTTAAAAGAGATGTTGGAAGGATGTATTTGCTGCTCTGGGAGTGAAAAAACGGAAGCGCAAATTCAGTCATTATTAGCAGATTCACAATTTGATGTACTAATTATTGAAACTACAGGCGCAGCCCATCCTGTGGAAGCGTTAGATGCGGTATACTCGCCTTTATTTGCTGAACAGTTAAATATTAAGGGAATCGTTACAGTAGCCGACAGCAAGCTTTGGATGGACCGTGAAAGTCTAACACCACAAGTTCGTAGTTTGTTTTTAGAGCAAATTCGCCATGCGCACCTTCTCCTTGCTAATAAAATGGATTTATTAACAGAAGGGGAGCAAGCAAAGGTTGTATTTGAAATGCAAAGTGTAAACCCGAATGCATTTATTTTACAAACAACAAATGGACGAGTTCCTCTTCAATTACTTGAAAATCTACAAGCAACTGCACCGATAGCAAAAGATGATATTCATTCTGCAAAACTTGGCTCGCATTTACATTTAAGTTCTCGTTTAATTGAACTAAATTCAAGTTTTTCTCAAGAGCAATTTGAGGGGTGGGTACGTTCTTTACCGAGTACAATTTATCGAATGAAAGGTTATGTACCAATTAATGGTGTGAAAAATCCGATGTTATTTCAATACGCTTACGGATTAGTTCAATGGATGCCTGAGTATATTAAGATGCCTGCGAAAGTAGTTATGATTGGCGAAAATGTAAAGGATATAGCTGTTATCGGAGAGGAATAATCGTAACATTAATGAAATATTAGTAAAATTATTGCATTATAAAACAATCATTAAAAATTGTCAATACCATTTTGATAGTAAGTATTGAGCTTTAAGGAAAAATTTAGATAAAAGTAGAGTAATAAATTCATATAAATAAAGATTTTCAAGTTCAATTGGGTTTGTTTCCAAGTTATGGACCATTTTTTTCAAAATTCCTCGTATATGATTAGTTGCGAGAGGAGGAATTACAAAATGAAAAAATGGTTTATTACATTTTGTGCATTCGGTTTAATCGCAACACAAGTTCCAGAGGCAAACGCTGCTTCTAATGATGAGGAAGGGAACAAACAACCTGAAAATCATATCGTAAATAGTGGGAACTGGGAGCATTACGAAAAAATCTTCTATAAAACTATTAAAAATTTAGGAATTCAAGATGAAGCTAGCTTAAAAGATTTTTCACATAAATTATCAATTTCACAAAAACAGCTAGAATCTTTATTAGGGTCAACATTAACAGACCTTTCAAAATCAACAATTGTTAAATCGGATAAAGAGCAACAAAATAACAAAGGGAAAAATGAATCTACAAATAAAGAAGAAGCAAAAGAGGTAGTGAAAGAAAAGCCAGTTTCTCCACCAAAACCAGTAAAACCGACAGCACCAACTAATAATGAACAAAAAGAGGTTGCTACAAAACCTTCAACACCTGCAACAAATAATAATCAAGCATCAAAACCAAGTTCAAATGATAATGTACAGCAAACGCCAGCTCAATCGGTTTCAGAGTTTGAGAAAAAAGTAGTTGAGTTAACCAATGTTGAACGTACAAAAGCAGGTCTTGCACCTTTAAAAATCTATGATCCATTAATGGCAGTAGCAAAACAAAAATCTCAAGATATGGCGTCAAAAAATTATTTCTCACATACAAGTCCAACGTATGGTAGCCCATTTGACCAAATGAAAGCTGCTGGAATTTCTTATAAAGCAGCAGGGGAAAATATTGCACAAGGTCAAAGATCACCAGAAGAAGTTGTGCAAGCATGGATGAATTCAGAAGGCCACCGTGCGAACATTTTAAACGGAAGCTTTACTCATATCGGAGTTGGCTACGTTGAAAATGGAAACTACTGGACACAACAATTCATTCAACTTTAATAAAATGAAAGCCGAGCAATGTTACTGTTGCTCGGTTTTTTTATACTTGATTTAGTAGTACTTATTAGAATACTAAATAAGTATTTTTTTGGTGAGCGGGTTTAGCACACAAGCCCGCTCAGCAAACGGCTACCTAAGTAAGTATTTTAATAAGTACCTCCACTTAAGATTATTTAATTTACGATAAAAGATAATTTATAAATATATCCAGCAAGATAAACTAATGAAGAAAGCGCAGCCTACCACTGTAAGCTGCGCAAAATAGTAGAAGCTTTAGAAGCAAGTTCTAACTCTGAGCGGGCCTAACACAAAGCACAAAGACAGGTCGTAGAGACACGCAACGTGGCTCTGCGGCTTGTGTGCGAAAGCCCGCTCAGTAAACGGCTACTAAGTAAGTATTTTAATAAGCATCAATAAATACTGAATTATCTTTAAAAAGGACTATTTACTTAATTAAATGATGAATTTCTTGTATCGCATTGTGAACAAATTAAATTATGATACAATATTGTCTGAATATCCCATAGCGGAAAAGATTTTCATTTATATTTTATTGGTATCATATATACTTAGTGAAATACAATATGTATTTAGATTGGAGATTTCTGTGAGTCAAAAGTCAATTATTTTAACGGGTGGCGGTACTGCTGGCCATGTTTCATTAAATCAAGCTGTTATTCCTTCTTTGATTGAAGAAGGGTATAACGTACATTATATCGGGTCACATGATGGAATTGAAAAAGAATTAATTACAGAAAGCTTTCCAAATGTACCTTATCATAGTATTTCAAGCGGAAAACTAAGACGCTACTTTTCATTGAAAAACTTCACCGATCCATTTAAAGTGTTAGCAGGTGTCGGGCAAGCGTTTACAATATTACGTAAAGTAAAACCTACCATTGTCTTTTCAAAAGGTGGTTTCGTTTCAGTACCGGTCGTTATTGCAGCTAAATTAGCAGGGGTCCCTGTTGTTATTCATGAATCGGATGTTACACCAGGTTTAGCAAATAAAATTGCGCTACCCTTTGCTTCCCACGTCTTTACAATATTTCAAGATACATTGAAATATTTGCCAAGCGACAGATCGACGTGTACTGGTTCAATTGTACGTGAGCAATTGTTTGATGGTGATAAAACGCAAGGACTGTCATTATGCCAATTTGAGTCGAACAAAAAGGTTCTTCTTGTAATGGGAGGGAGTCTAGGTTCAGTTGTTTTAAATGACGCACTACGCAGTAATTTACCGGAACTTTTGGAGACGTATAATATTATTCATCTTTGCGGTAAAGGAAATGTTGATTCTTCATTGGAAGGGTTACAAGGATATAAACAATTTGATTATGTAACTACTGAATTACCACATTTACTACATGCATGTGATTTTGTCGTTTCTCGTGCTGGTTCAAACTCGATTTTTGAGTTTCTTGCTTTAAAAAAACCGATGCTTTTAATCCCTCTATCTGCCACTAAAAGTCGGGGGGATCAAATCTTAAATGCAAATATTTTCGAAAAGCAAGGGTTTGCGGTAACTTTAGAGGAAGAATTATTAACGAAAAGTACGTTTATGAAAGCAATTAATTCGTTAGAAAAAAAACAGCCTGAAATTATAAACGCGATGGAACAGGCAGAAAGTCCAAAGACACCTGCTGAGATGGTAAAGCTAATTACTCTTTATGAAAAAGGATAACAAAATAATAAAAGAAGTCTAGCGCTTAAATTGCGTTAAGACTTCTTTTTGTGTATATCCGATAGACGATTAAAAAGCTCGCCTTTTTTTTACATTGCTTGTTCTGCTTCTTTTGAATTTTCGTTTGCTGTTACGATATAGAATAAATCTTTTGGAATTTTAAATAAATCGTATTGAATTTCACCGGCATTAATTTCATCATATAGTGCTGGGTGACATTCTTTTGCATTTACAACATATTGTAATTTTTGTGCTGCACGTTTTGATTTCTCATTTTCTTTGCGAATACGAAGAAATACAGTGTTGATATCTTTCTCAAAAAATAGTTCTGTCAAAAACTCTTTTTTGGCAGCTTGATTGTATCCTTTTCCTTGAAAAGGTGCACCTATCCAAGTTCCCAGGAAGCCCGCTCCATCTTGTATATCAAAAAGACTGATAGTTCCAATTGGTTGACCCCAGTCATCGGTTATCGTTCTAGATATTGTCTTCCCTAATTGTTCTTCTTCAAGCAGCTGTTTTGTCATGAATAAATATTCTTCAGACGAAGCAGCCTTTTGACGAACGTAGGGGAAAACGGACGGATGGATCATTAATTCATATAAGTCGTTTGTTTCTGAAAGGTCTCGAAGTTTTAACATTTGAAACGCCTCCTTTTTAGGATAGTTGCATAGCACATTCAATATAGATATCACAGGGCAACAGAACAAAATATTAAACCTAAAGGGGCAAGACGTCAATAATAAAAATTTCTACAAATTAATTTTTGAAAATAACGAGTTTTAGAAAGATACTTTATGAATATATCATATAATAAAGAATCAATTTGATACAATTATTTTAATGTTAAAATGAACTTTTTTTGTTCATAAAAAGTTAACAAAAAATTTATAGTTTTATATGATTTTTATTAGGTTGCTTCATCATTCATTTACAATTATGATAGAAGTAAATAGTAGTAGGGGAGTTTACCTATGGAAAGAACTTTTTTAAAAGTACACGGCTCAGGAAATACATTTTATTTATATAATTCTAATAATGAAAATGAATTCGATTGGGTGCATTTAACACAATGGCTTTGTCAAAAGGACAATGACGGTGGAGCAGATGGTCTGTTACTCGTTTTACCTACAATAAAAGCAGATGCAAAAATGAGAGTAATTAACGCAGATGGCTCTGAGGCATCAATGTGCGGTAACGGCTTGCGTACAGTAGCGAGATTTGTGTGTGAAAAATTAAATAAAGATGAAGCAATTATTGAAACGATGAAAGCAAACTTACATGTAAAAAAAGAGGCTTCAATTTTTCAATCAATCCCAACATACGCCGTTGAAATCTCACCTGTCTCTTTTGATTTAAACAGTTTACCAATGAATTATAAAAATCAAACAGAAATCCGCCATCAAATTATTGAAGAGTTTTCACCGACAATAAAATTTACAGCAGTTTCTGTTCCTAACCCACATTTAATTGGCATTGTAGATGCGCAATATATTGAAGATCCTTCACATCAGCGAAAATTAGCTGAATTTTTAAATAGTAAAAACCAATTTTGTACAGATGGCGTAAATGTAAGTTATGTTTACCCGATGAAAAATGACACTATTTTTGTTCGAACTTTTGAACGTGGTGTTGGATTTACAAATGCATGTGGTACTGCAATGACAGCATCAGCCCTTGTATCAAAATTAACTGGAATTGTTGATACAGAATTAGTAACAGTTTATAATCCAGGTGGCTTCGTGAAATGTGAAGTGAAACATGAAAATGAAAATTATCAATTAACTTTAATCGGTAATGCAACCGTAATCGCTGAGTATACAATTGAAATCGAGCAAAACAATTACAAATTTTTAAACCGACAAAATACAGAAGAACAAAAGCTATACGAAAATTGTATTGAACTAGTTAAAAAAGAAACAGCATTCTTTACTGCCTAAAATTTTATAAGTATTACATTTTATACCCGCCTTGTTTTAAGTTAAACTTAGAACGAGGCTTTTTATCTGCATTTTTACCTAAAGGGTGATTATATGAATAAAAAAATTTTGTTAGTCGAAGATGAAAAAAACATTGCACGCTTTATGGAACTTGAACTAAAGTATGAACAATTTGATGTCACAATTGTTCACGATGGTAGAGAAGGGTTAAGTAAAGCTTTAGAAGAGTCTTTTGATTGTATTTTGCTCGATGTCATGCTGCCTGGATTAAATGGTATAGAAGTATGTCGACGTATACGAGCTCAGTCTGATGTGCCAATTCTTCTTATAACGGCCAGAGATGCGGTAATGGATCGAGTTGCTGGTTTAGATGCCGGTGCCGATGATTATATTGTGAAGCCTTTTGCCATTGAAGAATTATTAGCAAGAATACGTTCAATTTTAAGAAGAGTTGGCAATAATGAACATCAAGAGGAAGTTGACATTATCAAAGTTCGAGATCTAATCATCAAACCTCAATCATATGAAGTGTATTTTGAAAATAATAAGCTTGAATTAACGAAAACAGAATACGATTTGCTTAAGCTTTTATGTGAAAATAAAAATCGTGTTTGCGAACGAGACATGATTTTACAATCTGTTTGGGGTTATAGCTCTGAGGTTGAAACAAATGTAGTTGATGTGTACATTCGCCATCTACGTTCAAAATTAAAAACGCAATACGAGCCATATATAGAAACAGTGCGCGGTGTAGGCTATGTGGTGAGAGAATGAACAAACTAAAGGAAGTTATCATTAACCAATCATTAAAAAAGAAATGGACAATGTCTACGGCAATTGTCATTTTTATAAGTTATGCTGCAATTTGTACAGTTATTTATTTCGCTCTTTATTCATGGCTTTTGCAAAATGAAGAAAATAATGCAATTCGAACGGCAGATGATTTAACTTCATTTTTTAATTCTCAAAATGAATCGATTTCAATTAATGAATTTCAAGGAAATACAGGCTTATTCAAAGCGATTGTAAACCAAAATCAAACCGTCTATATTTTTAATCAAGATGGATATGAGGTTTTAAGAATCAATGATAAGTCTTCGGCTGCAGACATTGTTTTATCTTATGACGAAATTAGAAATTCGGTGATAAAAAAAGAAGTAATTGATCATGTCGATGTGTTTGTCGTGAATAAAATTGTGAAAATCGGTCATTTCACCGGTATTATGCAATTAATACACCCGCTTACAACCTTTCAATCCATGATGCAATACGTGTTGACAACGATGTTAATTGCAGGTCTAGGAGCGATTCTTTTAGCTGCATCGATTGGTTATTATTTAGCGAATTTATTAATTAAACCAATCCAAGATTTACGTGACTCAATGTTGTCAGTTCGGGATAAAGGCTTTGATCGAGAAATTAATTTTGCATATAATGCAGATGATGAAATTGGTGACTTGCTGAAAATTTACCGGACGATGATTGCAGAATTACAAAGTACTTTTGCGCAACAGCAACAGTTTGTTTCTGATGCATCACACGAATTGCGGACGCCAATCCAAGCAATTGAAGGGCATCTGTCGTTAATTAAACGGTGGGGAAAACATGATCCGGACGTTCTAGAGGAATCGATTACAACATCATTAGTAGAAGTGACACGTATGAAAAAGATGATTGAGGAGCTTCTTGATTTAGCTCGAAAGGAAGAGCGAGATGAGCATGCGACAGCAAATGTTGAAAAAGTTCTCCATGCTGTTAAAGAAGAGTTAGAAGTCATTTATACTGATGCAAACATAAATATTTCCGTAGTCGGTGAGCCATTAATGCCACATATTACTGAAAATGCATTAGCGCAAATTGCACGAAATATTATTGAAAACGGAATAAGGTATAACAATCGTAAACCAATAATCGATATTGATGTCCAATACTTTGCTGAAAAAATTGTCATATCGATTAAAGATAATGGAATCGGTATTTCGAAAGAACATCTCCCACATATTTTTGATCGTTTTTATCGAGTGGATGCATCGAGAGAAAATAATGGGGGGGGAACTGGGTTAGGTTTAAGTATAACGAAAATGTTAACAGATAAATATGACGTTGAAATTGACGTGAAAAGTAGCGTTGGAAAAGGCACAATATTTACTTTAAAATTGTCACTTTAGAGGAAATTAATAAAAATTATTCCTTAAAACGATTGATTCTCAAAAAAAAATGCTTATTTCGTGAAAAATAGTTGTATTTTTTGTGAAGAGTAGTAAGATTGAAATGGAAAAAAAACGTTCTTCACTAAATCAGTATGTCTTTTTCTATTGTCGAAGAATGGTAAAATATGAAATAATGTTTTAGTAAAACAATGGAACTGCCCTAGGGCTAAAATGTGGAGGTTATTCTCATGTCGAACAATGTATTATTTGCTGGTTCCCCTTGGTCAGCATTTTCTGGTCCTAACTTAGGTTATGTTATGGAGCAATATGATTTATTTTTACAATCTCCAGAACAAGTTGAGCCAGAGTTAGTAGCACTTTTCCAACAATTCGGTTCTCCAACTCTTGAAGGTGAACAAGTTGTAACAGAAGGTGCAAGTTACCAACCAGGTAATATGAAAAAAGTATTCGCTGCTGTGAATTTAGCAGACGCAATACGCGCTCAAGGTCATTTAGCTGCGGATGTATATCCATTAAAGGATCGTCCATTAGATACTTCTCGTATTGAATTATCAACTTATGACTTAACAGAAGCTGATCTTGTTTCAATGCCAGCTTCATTATTCTTTAATAATGTTCCTGTAAACGTTACCAATGGTAAACAAGCAATCGACTATCTTCGTACAATTTATACTGGAAAAATTGCATACGAATATTCACATGTCGAAGATGCAGAACGCCAATGGATTCAAGATAAAATCGAGTCTGGTACATCAAAAGTTAAATTAACAGCTGAAGAGAAAAAAGCGTTACTAGAAAGATTAACGCGTGTAGAAGATTTTGAAAAATTCATCCATAAAACTTTCGTTGGTCAAAAACGATTTTCTATAGAAGGTTTAGATACTTTAGTAGTATTACTTGATGAAATTATTAAAGCAGCAGACAAAGAAAAAATGAATTATTTACAAATCGGTATGGCACACCGCGGTCGTTTAAATGTATTAACTCACGTTGTAAACAAACCATACGATATGATGTTTGCTGACTTTGCACACGTACCAAATGACTATTTCTTCCCAGAAGACGGATCTTTAGAAATTTCTAAAGGTTGGACTGGTGACGTGAAATATCACATGGGTGCAACTCATACAAAAAAATCAGGCATGAAAGTAAAATTAGCTTATAACCCATCTCACTTAGAAGTTGTAAGCCCAATTATTACTGGTTCAACTCGCGCTGCTCAAGAGGATACTACGAAGCCTGGATTACCAACACAAGATACTAGCAAAGCATTAGCGGTTCTTGTTCATGGTGATGCGGCATTTGCTGGTGAAGGTGTCGTACAAGAAACACTTAACTATGCACAAACAAGCGGATTCTCAACTGGTGGTTCAATCCATATCATTTCGAATAACATGATTGGATTTACAACTGAGCACACTGATTCACGTTCAACTCGCTACACAACAGATTTAGCTAAAGGTTATGGCATTCCTGTTATCCACGTAAATGCTGATGATCCAGAAGCGGTTGTAGAAGTAGCGAAATTATCATTCGAATATCGCCAACTTTTCGGCAAAGATATTTTAATAGACTTAATTGGATATCGTCGTTTCGGGCATAATGAAACTGATGACCCAACTGTAACAAATCCATTAACATATAAAATCGTTTCAAGTCACCCTACAGTACGTGCAATGTATGGTGAGCAATTAACTAAAGAAGGCATTGTAACTGAAGAACAAGTGAAAAAACTTGATCAAGAAGTTTACGCTGAGATGCAAGCTTCTTATGACCATGTTAAAGAGGTTGGAGCAGAAAAAGGACATTTTGAAATCGAAATGCCTGAAGCTGTGAAAAATGATTATCCAGAAGTTGAAACAGCTGTTTCAAAAGAAGATTTAATTCAAATTAATCAGGACCTTCTAGCTTGGCCAGAAAGCTTTGAACCACAAAATAAATTAGCAAAAATTTTACAAAAACGTGTTGAAGCTCTTGAAACAGGTAAAATTGACTGGGGTCATGCAGAAACATTAGCATTTGCATCGATTTTAAAAGATGGCAACCCAATCCGTATTACTGGTCAAGATGCGCAACGTGGTACATTCTCACAACGCCATTTAGTATTACATGATAAAAACAATGGTGCTGAGTATGTTCCATTACATCACATTACTGGTTCAAAAGCATCCTTTGCAGTATATAACTCACCATTAACTGAAGCAGCAATTGTAGGTTATGAATATGGTTATAATTTAGAAAATGAAAAAGCGTTATCTATTTGGGAAGCTCAATTCGGTGACTTTGCAAACATGGCGCAATACATGTTTGATAACTTCATTTCAGCTGCACGTTCTAAATGGGGACAAAAGTCTGGTTTAGTTCTTTTATTACCAAACGGAATTGAAGGACAAGGACCAGAACATTCATCTACACGTATTGAACGTTATTTACAATTATGTGCTGAAAACAACTGGATTGTAGCGAACTGTTCAAATGCAGGAAACTACTACCACTTATTACGCCGTCAAGCGAAAATGCTTGGTACGGAAGCAATAAGACCATTAGTTGTTGCTTCACCAAAATCATTACTTCGTCATCCATTAGCTGCTGCTACTTTGGAGCAACTATCAGAAGGTAAATTTGAAGAAGTAATTGAACAACCAGGATTAGGTAAAAATGCGAAGAAAGTAGAACGTATTTTACTTGCGTCTGGTAAAGTAACGATCGATTTAGCTGATCGAGTACAAGATGGAAAAGGTTTTGACAACATTCACATCGTGCGTGTTGAACAACTTTACCCATTCCCATCACAAAAAATATCTGATATTATCGCAAAATATCCTAACACAAAAGAAATCGTTTGGGTACAAGAAGAACCGAAAAACCAAGGTCCTTGGAAATATGCATTAGAATATTTACTTGACCTAGCTGATGGTAAAAAGGTTAAATATGTTGGACGTCCAGAAATGTCTTCAACTTCTGAAGGTGATATGGATTCACATAAAATTGCACAAGCAAAAGTCATTGACGAAGCTCTTGCAAAATAATTATTATATTTCAATCATTTATTAAAATTGTCTACTGTAAGTCGGTAGCGATACCATGTGTACCTAATGATTAGGTACACATGATATTCAAAGGAGGATATAAAAGTGGCTGAAATTAAAGTCCCTGAATTAGCAGAATCAATTACAGAAGGTACGATTGCCCAGTGGGTAAAAAAAGTTGGAGATCGCGTTGAAAAAGGCGAATTCATCGTTGAATTAGAAACTGATAAAGTAAATGCTGAAATTATTTCAGAAGAAGCTGGGGTATTAACTCAAGTTCTTGCTGAAGAAGGCGATACAGTTCTTGTAGGTCAAGTAATCGCTGTTGTTGAAGCTGGAGAAGGCGCAGCGCCTGCACCGGCCGAAGAAGCTCCAAAAGCTGAAGCTGCACCAGCGCCTGCACCAACACCTGCACCAACACCAGCTCCTGCTGCAACTCCAGTAGTAGAAGAAACATCAAACGAACGCGTTGTTGCTTCTCCAGCAGCACGTAAATTAGCACGTGAAAAAGGGATTGATTTAGCATCAATTTCACCAGTAGATCCACAAGGTCGCGTACGTGTACAAGACGTAGCTGCTCACGGTACAGCACATGTAGCGGCTCCAGCAGCACCAGTTGTACCAACAACAGGTGGCCCAGTAGTATTCACACCAGCTGCTAACTCTGACCGTGTAACAATTGAAAAAATGAGCCGTCGTCGTCAAACGATTGCAAAACGTTTATTAGAAGTTAAACAATCAACTGCAATGTTAACAACATTCAATGAAATTGACATGACAAACATCATGGCTTTACGTAAACGTAAACAAGAAGAGTTCGTAAAAGCAAACGATATCAAACTCGGTTTCATGTCATTCTTCACAAAAGCGGTTGTTGCGGCACTTAAAAAATATCCATACGTTAACGCACAAATCGTTGGAGATGAAATTCACTTAAATAACTTCTTCGATATCGGTATCGCCGTATCTACTGAAGAAGGTTTAGTTGTACCAGTAGTTCGTGATGCAAACGCTAAAAACTTCGCAGAAATCGAAAAAGATATTGCTGAATTAGCGAAAAAAGCTCGTGACAAAAAATTAGGATTAAATGACATGGCTGGTGGTTCATTCACAATCACTAACGGTGGTGTATTCGGTTCATTAATGTCAACACCTATTATGAACGGTACACAAGCTGGTATTTTAGGTATGCACTCAATTGTAAACCGTCCAGTTGCTGTTAACGGTGAAGTACAAATCCGCCCAATGATGTATGTAGCATTATCTTATGACCACCGCATTATCGATGGTAAAGATTCTGTAGGATTCCTAAAAACAGTTAAAGAATTAATCGAAAACCCAGAAGATTTACTATTAAATTCTTAATCATATTAAAAAAGCCTGGCGAATGTTCGCTAGGCTTTTATTTTGTTAAATATAATTTGCAGATTGACTAAGTATTTACTAGATGAGAATTTAGAGGGAATTTCTAAAGTCCATTATATAAAAGGAATGTTAATTCATTGAAGATCCTACTTCTGTAATTTTTGATGAAATCTTTCAAATCCTATTTTAATTGCATTGATATATTCATTCATCACATATTGGACAACAGGGGACTGAGCATTTAAACTTTCAAAGGCATGATAAGCTTCAGGACTATAATTAGAATTCAAAATAGAATAAATTTGTTTTTATTTATAAAATTCTGTCGTTTTTAGAATCTTTTATCTGAAAAATGCGTGTTGACATTATAATTTACCTATAGTAACATTTTAATAGAAATTTAATACGGATACCTCACGTTACTTGTGAGGTAGAGGTGCGATATTTATTAGTTTTTTAGGGAGTTTAGAGCAAACGATGAACTAAAAAAGAAGGAAATATCGCCGAAGTGTGAAAGTAGGCTCACTACTTCATGCTGGGTCTGCAGTGAATAACTGCAGGACTGTCTCAGCTAGTTTTCCCAAATTAGCTGAGGGGTGCTATCTCAAACGGGAACGAAAGAGGATTTGGGCTATTGTATATAGGCGACCTAAGTTCATCTTAGGTCGCTTTTTCGCTTACCAGGCTCGTAAAATAGAGAAGGAGAGAGAATTATGTCGAAAAAAATCAAATTATTCATGACTACAATCATTGCAGTTTTATTACTTGCAGCTTGTGGTACAGCAAAAGAAGAAGAAGGAACTTCAACATCAACATCAGGTTCTGATACGGAAGAACAAGGTGTTTTAAAAGTAGGTTTAGAAGCAGGATATGCACCATTTAACTGGACTCAACAAGATGATTCAAATGGCGCAGTAAAAATTGAAGGTTCTGAAGAGTATGCAGGTGGATACGATGTTGAAATCGCAAAACGTGTTGCAGAAGCTCTAGGAAAAGAATTAGTCATCGTAAAAACTGAATGGGATGGTTTACTGCCTGCATTACAATCAGGTGTAATCGATGCAATTATCGCTGGTATGAGCCCAACAGAAGAACGTAAACAAGCAATCGATTTTACAGAAAACTACTATACAAGTAATTTTGTAATTGTAACAAAAGCTGGTGGAAAGTATGCAAATGCTAAAACTCTTGCTGATTTTGCAGGAGCAAAAATTACATCTCAATTAAACACAACAAACTATGCAGTAATTGATCAAATTCCAGATGTTAAAAAAGAAACAGCAATGGAGAGCTTTGCTCATATGCGTGTTGCTTTAGAATCAGGAGTAATTGATGGATATGTTGCAGAAAGACCAGAAGCAGTTTCTTCAACTTCAGCAAATGAAAACTTCACATTTGTTGAATTAGAAGATGGTTTTGAAACAGATTCAGCTGATGTATCAGTAGCAATCGGATTACGTAAAGGTGACGAAAACATTGATAAAATCAATGAAACATTAGCAGGAATTTCAGAAGAAGAGCGTCAACAAATTATGGACCAAGCAATTGCAAATCAACCTGCAGCTCAGTAAGATGGGTTGACCAATCACTGGTTGCTTATTTGCAGCCAGTGATAACTTTTTTTCTCGGAATATTAATACTAATTAAAATTTTTATTTTAACAATATAAGCAAGGACATCACCGAAACCTTCAAGTTTTTATAGGTGTGTCTTCTATTTAGCAACCTATGAGTTGTTTAGGAGGATATTTATGAGTTTTGAAATTATACTTTCAATACTAGAAACGAACTGGCCAAGTTATTTACGTGGCGCATATATGACGTTATTAATTGCAATTATTAGTACAATTATTGGTGCTCTCATCGGATTATTTATTGGGGTTATGCACACGATTCCTCTACATAAGAAATCTATTAAGTCTGTTATTTTAAAAATCATTAATTTCATATTAACAGTTTACGTAGAAATCTTCCGTGGTACACCAATGATTGTACAAGCAATGGTTGTATTTTATGGATTAGCTGCGTATGGTTACGAAATGGATCGGTTTGTGGCTGCAATCGTTGTTGTTGGTTTAAATACAGGTGCCTATATGGCTGAATATGTACGTGGAGGAATTGTTTCGATAGACAAAGGACAATATGAAGCAGCTGAAGCAATCGGTATGAGTCACTTACAAACAATGATTCATGTCGTTTTACCTCAAGTTTTCCGCAATATTTTACCTGCAACAGGGAACCAATTAATTATGAACATTAAAGACTCTGCAGTTTTAAGCGTTATTAGTGTAACGGAACTATTCTTTACTACGAAATCAATTGCTGGTGCGAATTTCCGATTTGCTGAATCATATTTGATTACATGTATTATGTATTTAATTATGACATTTGTTGCATCTCGAATTTTGCGTATGATCGAAAAGAAGATGGATGGGCAAGATGCATATCAAGTAGAACAACGAAGAGAACAAATGCTTTAATCGCGTAAGGAGATAAAAATGATGGAAAAAGTAATTGAAATCAAACATTTGAATAAATCATTTGGCAATCATGAAGTACTGCGCGATGTAAACTTTACAGTAAATAAAGGTGAAGTCGTTTGTTTAATCGGTTCTTCAGGATCTGGGAAGTCGACATTATTGCGTTGTATTAATCTTCTTGAAACGCCAACTGGTGGAGAAATTATTTACAACGGTGAAAATATTTTAAATGATAAACATGATATTAGAAAATACAGAACTCATTTAGGAATGGTATTCCAGCAATTTAATTTGTTTGCGAACCATAATGTATTAAAAAATTGTATGGTTGGTCAACAAAAGGTTTTAAAACGTTCTAAAGATGAAGCGCAAGAAAATGCGTTAAAATATTTAAAAATTGTTGGTATGGATCAATATGTAAATGCGAAGCCTCGTCAACTTTCTGGAGGACAAAAACAGCGTGTAGCAATCGCTCGAGCACTTGCGATGAATCCGGAAGTAATGTTATTTGACGAACCAACTTCTGCCCTTGACCCAGAAATGGTAGGGGAAGTGTTAAAAGTTATGCGTCAACTAGCTGATGCAGGGAATACGATGTTAATCGTTACTCATGAAATGGAATTTGCTCGTGAAGTTTCCGATCGAATTGTTTTCATGGATAAAGGGGTTATTGTGGAAGAAGGACACCCTGATCAAGTTCTTGTAAATCCAAAACATGAAAGAACAAAAGAGTTTTTAAAACGTACTTTAAAATAAATTTTAGAGAGGGCTGTCCAGAAAAATTTTTGGATAGCCCTTGTACGTATAGATAATGCTACAAAATCACTGCACTTTGATACTTGTGTTAACTCCTTGAATTCCATTCGGAAATAATGATAAATACAATGGCAAAGATAATTGCGATGACAAAAAACCACATTGATACGCCGCCGAAAGACATGGACATTATATTAAACACTCCTTTAAAAATCTATGATATCATTATACAGCAATTAAAAAAGTCAAATCTGTATTTTGGTGAAATAATAGATTTATTTCCATAATAAGCTGAAATCGTTTATAATTAAAAACATGATAGAAAGTTTAAAGCGAGGTTAATTTAATGTTAAATTTAAAATGGAAAGATGCTCCGACAATTCGCAAAGTAAAATGTGTAAATACAAATGCTGAAAAATATTTAGTTTCAAACGTATTAACAGTAGGTAAAGAATATGAAGTGAAAAATGAAACAGAAGAATTTATTTTCATAATTGACAACACTGGAAACGTCGGTGGCTATTACAAAGATTATTTTGAATGAAAATAAAAATGAAGACGCACACTCCGTTTAGAGTCGTTGCGTCTTTTTATTTTAAAGAAAATTATAAAGTATCATTTTGTGGTTAACCATTTGAAAAAGTAAATTTTTTGCCTCTAGCGAAAAGACCCCACTCTCCTCGATGTCGCGTCACTACTGGCTTGTGCTTTTATTCTTTATGACAAATGTTTAATATCTGTTTGAATGCTAGCCTGTTGCTCGTTACTTTGTGCTTGAAGTCGTAAAGTGTCTTCGATCGATTCAATTAGTTGCAGCTGAGTTTCTTTAAATAAATCGATTTCTTCATGGATGATCCCTTTATATTTTTTTGAATCCTTTGCAGTTGCTTCAATCATTTTTGCATTCTTTTTCATCATATGATCATGAGCTTCCATCATACGTTGGCTAGCTATGTTCGCTCGTCTTTGATTGTTAATTTGAATAAGCATCGAGATTTGACTTTGCCATAATGGAATAGTTGACATAACAGACGCTTGAATTTTTTCAACTAACATTTGATTCGTTTGTTGGATCAATCTTATTTGTGGAGCTGTTTGAATCGTGATTTCACGAGAAATTTGCAAATCGTAAATTCTTTTATCTAACCATTCAATTGTGTTTTTTAAGTCGGCTACTTGTTGTTTGTCCATAGGGTTATTTGAATCGAGGATAGCTTGCTCTATTTTAGGTAATACATTTTTTATTAAATCTTGCTTTTTCATCTCGCCAGCAGCAATATAAATATTAATTTTTTCGAAATAATCTTCATTTAATTCATACATTTCATTTAACATTTTTAAATCTGCCAAAAGCCCTTTTTGAGCATGTTGCAATTGTATACTTAACCGATCGATTTGTTTACTTAGTCGGTTATATTGAGAAATTAGTTCTTGAATCGTTGATTTTTGACGATTGAAAAGTTTGTTAAAAAAACCTTTCCCATTTTCAATTAAATCATCAGGATTAATTTTTTCTAAATGCGCCATTAATTGATGAAGCACTTCACGAATAGGGGAAGTATCATTTCTTTGCACAGTAACGAGCATATTATGGGTGAAATTTTTTAACGATTGCTGTACATCTGCGCCAAATTGAAGGATGCTTTCATAAGATGTAATATCAAGTTTACTCGCAAGGGATAAAGCATGAGACCGCTCTTGTTCATTTAACTTAGAGAAAGTAGGGGAATACTTTTCAACAAAAAAAGAGCTCTCCTTATTTGAAACGTTTTCAAAGGAATTGTTTGAGCTCTTCTTTTCATTCATTATTTGCCACCCCATAGTTCAATTTGCTGACGTTTTTTTTCATTCTCATGCTTTACATAATCAAGTTCAATTTTTAAATTTGCTAAATCGGATTCAAGAGCCAATCTTAAATCCGATTCCATTGTTTCGTGTAAATCCTTTAATGTTTTACGCGTATCTTCTAAGGCTAAATGTACATCGATATCCTTTAATTGCTGCTGTGTTAACATCGTATACGTATTTGTTAATTGCACAGCTGATTGTAAATGTGAGTAAAAGAAATCTTCCACTGAATAAAATTTTTGTGGATTTGTTTGGACAATATTAATGATTCGTTTTGAAAGTTTTGTCATTTCATTTAATAATTTAAAAGAACTAATTGAACGAACACGAACATATTGTTGTGTTAAAGAATTAATATGACGCTTTGCTATTTTTAACTGAGCTTCAATATGTTTATATTCTGACCTGGAAAGTCCAAGCTCTTTAGATCTTCTCATTTTTTGAATAGCCTTTATCACTTTATTACTAATGAAATAAGTTGCTATGGTGATAATTGGCACGAAAAAAATGCCAAGCTCTAAATGAATGACCGTTATAACGAATACTGTAAAACTAAATAAAAAGTTAAGGGCATGTCGAGTGATAAAATTCATAGCTCCAAGCATAATCGTACCTCCTAGTTGTATAATTTTAATACGTATATTGATGTAGAAAAGTTTCATAAATTGCGTATTTCTAGTTCTAATCTTACAACTTTTTTTATGTTTTTTAAATAAACTATATTTAAAAATAGAATGGAGTCGGTTTATACTATATCCGACTCCATTGTAATATATCCTTTTAAATCGTTAAAAATTTCAACTTGAAATGAATTTGAATTTGCTTGTAGGCTAACACCTTTTTCTACAAACTTTAAAAATTCATCGATTGAATTTGATTTTCCTTCTATTTCTAGTTCAATTTGTTTATCTTTATTGAATTTACAATAACCTTTTAAACCGAGCTCAATTGCTTTTTGTTTAATGAAAAAGCGATAACCTGTCCCATTAACGTCACCAAAAAAGATAATATGTGCCCGCTTAGCCATATAAGAAGCCCCCCTCGATCCCTCGATCACAAAGTTATTTATAGCTTAGAGATTTGCTCTATTAGATCGTTTAAGTAATATAAAACTTTTTCTGATGCAGATTCAAGTTCTCTTAAATATTGTTCTGCCTTGTCAATATTTCCTTTTGTAAATTCAGTTACTGCCTCTTTTGCATGATAGTGTACTTGTTCATGATAATGATCTAACTGCTTATAGGAGGATAAATGCCCCAAATAGTTCTGAGATCTTTCGGAAAAATACCACTTACCTAAACGACAATCTTTATAGGAAGACACATCTGATGGCTGAAGTTGTTCTAATCCTAAAAACATATTGTATACTTTCCATTTCCATAAAATATGATCTGCCTTTGATAAGTAGAGAAGGCTAATGCTAGAAAGGTGTGTAGAATTAGAATTAATAATATCGTTTCTGAAACGATTAATTTCCTTCCCTAGAAGATGGATGTCTTGGGATGTGCTTGTACTTAAGTCTCTAATATCTTCTTGTAGCTGTTGTATATTTGTCATACGATTTGATACATCATCAATAGCAACTGATTGTTGTTCTGTAATTGCTGCCGTGTTTACAACATCTTGATTAATTTGTTGAATTGTTTCAACAATATTAGTTAGAAGTGGCAATGTATCTCTAGCGTCAGAAGAGGCTTCATTAATAATTTGAGACGTATCTGAAATAGAATTGGCAACGTTTATTGAATAAGATTTTAACGACTCAACATTATTTGATACTGTACTTAAAGCAGCTACAGTATTTTCTGCTAGCTTTCTTACTTCCTGGGCTACAATGGAAAAGCCTTTCCCATGTTCACCTGCACGAGCAGCTTCAATGGATGCATTTAGTGCAAGTAAATTGGTTTGATCTGCAATTTCATTTATAATAGTTACTACGTTTTCAATATCTTTAACATGTTTTTGTAATTGATCAAAGGAATGAACAATTGATTTAAAAGTATCGTCAGTTTTAAAAATATCATTTAAAGCCTGTTCAATTGCATTTTTACTATCAGTTGCATATTGTACAGATTGAGTTGTCTTTTCAGAAATATTACTAGTAGTTCGTGCTATATCAGCAATTGATGCAGCTAGCTCTTCAGTCGTCGATGTAGAAGTTTGGATTTCAATTGTTTGCATATCTAAACGTAAAATTAAATCTTTCATGTACATAATTTTTGCATTTACATCCATTAATGAAGATAGTTCACCTACTACATTTTCAATCATTTTTTCAGTAAAAGCTTCAACTAATAATTGTTGATCGATATTTACCGCTGAAGACAATGACTTCATGTAATTAAATGCTTTGTTAGGTGTTAATCCAAAATAATGTAAAATATGGGTAGTAATAAAAAATGACAGTTGATTAAATACTACAATTAATTTTCCTGCTTCATAATGATGTTCTCTAAATAAATTAAAAAATTTAACTGTACGAACAACATAATCATTATTTCGATCTGCTAGGAAAAATTGTTTTAAATATTGTTCTATAGATTCAAATGAAATATAATTTTGGCCATCTGGAGAAATTTCTTTTAAATAGTTACTAAAAATTTCATTCATTTTTGGCAAGCTTTGTTGAAGTTGTTTATAAATTTCTTTTAAATTTTCCTGATCTTGACTAGTAAAATTATTAAATTCAAGGGTTTGCAAAAAGCGACCATTAGCCTTTAAATTTGTACCTCGTGTAAATAAATGATTAAGATCAGCTTTCGGTTTTAAAGTTGAAAACATGATTATGTCACTCCTTCAAATGTATTGAAAAGATAGAATAATTTTACCATATTGTAGATAGTAAAAATAGATATATTATTATTAAGTAATTAAAATATGATAGAATAAAGTGAGGGTATTTTTTAAATGTTTAAAATTATATATATGAAGGCCGATTATGAACCATGGTGGCAATTTGAAGGTTGGGAATCAAACATTGTTTCTATATATGAGTACGAAACAGAACAACAATTAAATGAAGGTTTAAACGATATTCTTGAAAAATTTAGAGCTACATATGAACATGAAGCAAGTAAGGATAATATATATTTCGCGTTCTGGACAGATGATGAATGTGAATTTTGCGAAGCATGCGATGATGATTTACAAATTTATCATGGTATAATTGTTCAAAAATAGGGCATACCTAAAATTGCCGTTCAATTTACTGAAATGAACGAAAATTATAAAAAAGGTTGTATAAAGTGTTTGACAAATTGTAATATGATGGTATACTAAGAGTAACAATAAAATTGCTAGGCCGGGTACAAATGATTCACATATTACAAAGAGTGATCGGTGTAAAGTCGGTACTCTTCGTAATATGTGAATTTTTATTTCGGTAAACAATCACATATTGTTAACATTTATTTTTTTGGAGGTTTTCTTAAATGAAACAAGGTACAGTAAAATGGTTTAACTCAGAAAAAGGTTTTGGATTCATCGAAGTTGAAGGTAAAAACGACGTATTCGTACACTTCTCAGCTATCCAAGGCGAAGGTTTTAAAACACTTGACGAAGGTCAAAAAGTGGAATTCGAAGTTGTAGATGGCAACCGCGGACCACAAGCTGCTAACGTTGTAAAACTTTAATTAATAGCTAATTAAACTTCATCGAGACATCCTTTTTTAGGGATGTCTCTTTTTGTTTTGGCAAAATTTCGATATTTTTTAGTTTACACTAAATTATATCGTTTTTTTATTAACCATATTATTATTATGTAAACTTGATAAAAGGAAAATTAAACAGAACTAAAAAGCAATCATTATATTGATCCATAGAGAACTCCAGTATGGGCAAAAGAAAATAAAATCTAATGTAGGGAAATGCAACTTTTTCCAGATTGAAACGTAGTAAATAATAAATTTCCAAAAGAGAAGGGGAAAAAATGGCTGTTTCACTAATATTGATTGTTATTTTAATATTTGGTTTATTATTCATTTATAATCAGTGGCAATTTAAAAAAGCGAATAAATTATATCAGCCAGAAGGTAAATTTATAACTGTAGATGGAATAAAGTTACATTATATATCGAAAGGAAATGGGCAGCCAATCGTATTTCTCCACGGGGGGATGCTTACTAGCAGTGATTTTAAGGAAAACGTTCAATTAGCAGCTCAGCAAGGTTATCAGGCAATTGCCTTTGATAGACCTGGTTATGGATATAGCGAGAGGCCTAAAAATAGAAAAATTACCCCAATAACTCAAGCAACTATCATTCATAAAGCGTTAAAAGAAATAGGGATTGATCAACCAATTATTTTAGTTGGCCATTCTTGGAGTGGTACGATGTCACTTTCCTATGCGATACAATTCCCAAGTGAGGTGGCAGGAGTTGTAATATTGGCAGGAGCTATGTATAAAGAAGGCTATGCAGCAGAGAATGGTGATTTATTATCAAAGCTAGTTACAACACCTATTTTAGGAAGTATTATTTTAAATACATTACTTAAGACGCCATTAGCAAAAAGTATGGCATCCTCAATGGTTAAAGAGACATTTGCACCAGAGAAAGCCCCAGAAAAGTATGAAAAAAAAGTTTATGCATTAGGATTCCGTCCAAAACACTTTAGAGCAAATAGGGAAGATGTTCTTGTTTTCCCTGAAACCTCAAAAAACCTATGTGCAAAATATAAGAAAATTTCAGTCCCATTAGTAATTGCAGTAGGGGAAAAGGATCCGTTTGGAGTAATTAATCAAGCAAGGCGTTTAAAAGAAGATATTCCTCATTCAATATTGAATATTATTCCTAGTATCGGCCATATGATTCCACAGCTTCATCCAACGGTTGTCATGGACAATATTCACATTATTTGTGAAAAACTCACTAATTCTAATATTGTTGATTCCAAAAATTAAAATTATTTTCAATCGAGCGCATTTCCAGAGTGGAAATGCGTTAACTTTTATATTAAAGGATATTGTTAAAACAACACTTATTTGGAAATAGAATTAATAAAGAAAATTAATGTGGGTAAGCTATTCCATTAAGAAACATTGGAAGGTGAAACCATGAAAAAATCTTTATTTCTTGTTATATGTATTACATTTATATTTTTAACACCAATTAATGTCTATGCTCAAAATGAACTTAAAAGAGAACAACTATTAGAAGAAGCGCTAATCGTTAGATATCTTCCATACATTTTAGAACAGACTGATAAATTATTTATGTGTGAACGAATTACTAATATAAAAAGACTTGATGGGAATCGTGACCATGAAGTTGTTATAGAAGTGATAACGTTTGAAAATGCTCATATGCCACCATACGATTTGTTTAGAATCACTCTCACTGATACTCCCGATAAAATAAATGTTACAGAAGTAGAGCATACAAAAAATATATCTACCGATCAGTTCCGAAAGCATTGTTCTAAAGAATAATAAAAAATTTAATAAAGAAAAATTATTTTCGCTAATTAAGTAATTTAGTTTTATTCTATAAAAGGAGCGCATACTGTTATAAACTGTATCCCAACTATTAGATTTTTATCCAAAATCCGGGATAAGGTTTAAGTGGAATAATGCGCTCTTTTTTACGTTTGGGACATTTTTTATTTTTATAGAGCGTATTTCATTTTTCATCGTAAATGAGTGCAAGCTTTTTTTAATTCGTTAAATAGGAATTAAATTCTATTGTGGGGGAGTTTTATTTTTACAGCAAAATTTATCTGGATTTCGTTAAAATACATAAAATAGTGCAATTGTGAAAAGGGATGATACTGTTTTCTAGTCCTGTTTATCAAGGTTTTTGAAGTATCATGACCAGCCATTAAAGTAACAAAGATTGGGGAAAATTTTATTAATAATGCTAAAGGGGTATTGAAAATTCAGAAAACTATATTGACTCTTAACTTTCGGTATTATAGAATAAAAAAACGAGTCATCTAGATGTATAGATGAAAATGGAGTGGAATGTTATTTAATATAATCCCTAGGAGGGTGGCCATGAATAATTATAATGCTCATATTCCAAAGTACGTTCAAATTGCAGAGAGCTTAAGAAAAAAAGTAGATGAGATGTACAAAGAAGGAAAAGAAAAATTTTTAAGTGATGATGAATTAATAAAAATGTTTGATGTTTCTAGAATGACTATTCGTCAGGCCGTTCAATTGCTTGTAGAAGAAGGAATTTTAAAGCGCATTCAAGGAAAAGGGACATTTATTGTCCGAAAAGACAAATTAAAAACAGATATTGCCAAATTAGATACTTTTTTCAGAGGGTGGTACTTAAAAAACTTTACTGTTAAGTTGCTGTTTAGGGGATCTGTACCTTGTCCAGAAGGAATGGATGTTAAATTGGGGGTAAAACCTGGAGAAGAAGTTTATCAAGTAACACGGTTACGTCTTTCAGAGGGTATCCCAGTTGTTATCGATAACCGTTATCTGTTAAAAAAATATGGTGAACAAATTACTGATGAAGAATACGTTAATTATTCTTTCTCACATTTATTTTTAAATAAATTTAATATGTCTCTTACAGAAGGAGAAATTGAAATCGAAGCAGTTCTTGCAAGTTCTGAAATTTCAAAAATTCTAGGTGTTTCCGTAGGCTCTCCAATTTTATATAGAAGTGTTGACTTAAAAGTAAAAAATAATTGTGTTTTAACAGGAGCTTCTTCCTACCGAGGTGACATGTACAAATACAAATCAGTATTAAGTTTAGAATAAGAAAAATAAAAGATTAGAGGTGGTGGTTTTGTTTCACATTTTTTTGTAAGTGCTTCCATCATTATTATATGAACATGTTGAACAAGCTATCATTGTTTCAAATAATCCCGGTGTCGGTGGTGAATTAGCTTTCGGCTCTCCTATGAAATTAAAGTTAAGAAAATAGACTTTAGCCTTTGTAGGGAAGGGTATGAAATTTTTACGGCAGCTTGGCAAATATGTTATGACAAATCTAATAAACTCTATCTATCATGCAATGTTATTACTCTCAGTAAAATTTATTAAATACATAGTATACAATCGATAGATATATAAAGGAGAAAATTATGTTCTATTCCATTTTAATAATCTTAGCTATTATTATTGCAATTTACCTAGGCGAGAAGCTTGATATTAATACAGGTTTAGTTGCTTTGGCATTCGCTTATTTAATTGGTTGTTTTGTTTTGGGTATGTCTATTAATGATTTATTGGCAACATTTCCAACTAAATTATTTTTAGTTATTTTCACCTTAGCGTTATTCTTTAATTTTGCAGTAGTAAATGGTACTTTAGAAAAAATTGCTCATTTATTACTTTATAAATTTCAAAAACAAACACAATGGCTTCCTTTAATTTTGTATTTTATTACAGCGTTAGTTTCAGGTATGGGTGCTGGTTTCTTTACCTCAGTAGCAGTTATGGGTGCCATTGCGATGGCATTATGTAAAACATCAGGAATGAGTAAATTGCATGCTTCATTTGCAGTATCATTAGGTTCTCTTTCTGGTGCAAATTTCATGTATAGTGCACATGGGGTACTCTTTAACTCATTGTTAAGTGAAACAGCTGTTGCGAATCAGGCTGATGTTCTGACAAGGGATATCTTCGTTGTGTCATTTATTTATCCAATATTTATTATGTTGATTCTGATGTTTCTTGATAGAAAAAAGAATCAAATTACGGAATTGAATATTGAGAAGCCAGAAAGTTTTACAAAAAAACAAAAAGTAAATATTTCTTTAATTATTCTTCTTATGGTAATTGTATTAGGAGTACCGATGCTAGCTAATTTTATGCCAAACAATGAAACGATTCAGTTTATTAACTCACGTACCGACATTACTTTACTAGCAGTTGTATTCGCAATCGCATCTTACTTATTAAAATTAGCAGAGGATAAACCAAAAGAAGTAATGGCAAGAATACCTTGGAATACACTATGGCTTGTTTCAGGAGTAGGAATGTTAATCGATGTTGCGGTTGAAGCAGGTACAATTGATTTATTAGCTTCATTAATAAATAATATGCCATCCATTATTGTTCCTATTGCAGTGGCAATCATCGCTGGTATTATGTCAATCTTTAGTAGTACGCTAGGAGTTGTTGCACCGCTTATGTTCCCAATGATTGCTGGTATAATAGAACCTACAGGCTACAGTGCTTCGTTAATTGCGGTTGCTATTATTATTGGGGCTCAATCAACAGCTTTAGCACCATTTTCTACAGGTGGTAGTTTAATACTTGGCAACAGTGGTCTAAGCGAAGAAGAATCTAAGGAATTTTATACTGATTTACTTTATAAAGCAACGCCTTTAGGATTAGGATTTGCTATTGTTGCAACGTTGATTTTAATGTTTATATTTTAGGAGATAGTTATGCAAAAAATATTTGACGCTCATTTTCATATTATTGATCCAAAGTTTCCTCTTGTAGAAAATCAGGGATTTGTCCCTGATTATTATACAGTGAGTGATTATTTAAAGGAATTAAAAGAAATGTCAATAGAAGTAACTGGTGGGGCCATTGTATCAGGCTCATTTCAAGGATATCACCAAGATTATTTTGAAGAGGCCATTTCACAATTAGGCAATCGTTTTGTGGGTATCACTCAGCTTCCATTCGATACAACTGATGAAGACATTTTAAAATTAAACGATGTCGGTATAAAGGGAATACGATTTAACTTATACAGAGGTTTATCTGCTTCACCAAAAGAGATTAATGAGCTGTCAGAGAGAGTTTATAAACTATGTAATTGGAAGACAGAGCTTTATCTTAATTTGCAAACAATTGATAAGGAATTAGAAGAATTAATTTTTACATTGCCTAAAGTGTCCATTGATCATCTTGGGATGCATAAGTGTTCAATTGATAGGTTGAAAAAAATAGTTAATGCAAATATTCCTATTCGTGTAACAGGCTTTGGACGGGTGGGCTATGTACGTGATGAAATTAGAGAATTAATTACAATATTATATAGCGAAAACCCAAGCAGCCTTATGTTTGGCAGTGATCTGCCTTCAACTCGGGCAACTTATCGATTCTCCTATAATGATATTGAATTAATTAAAGAAACAGTGGGTAAAGAAGCACAAGATAGAATTTTCTTCCTAAATGGTGAGAATTGGTACCTTAGGTAAATAGCTGGAACAATTTTGTTTATTGCTGTTTAGAGTATGGAACATCTGATAGATACTCCATTGTAATATTTCCCCTTATAGTAGACAGAAAATGCTTTACTGTATTACTATAAGGGGACTTTTTTATTTGCAAAAAAGGTATTACATTGTGGTAATTAATAGATTAAAGTTGAACAACACAGGTGCAGCATTTTATGAAGGAGGGAGTGATTATAAATCCGAAAAAGGAAATATACTATTACGGTTTAATAGGGACACATATTTCGCAGTATGGGTTGCTAAACATATCTCCAATGTATTTTTCCATAATTGGTTTGTTATCTATTTTATATCCACTATTTTGAAGGGATTGAAAAATATCAGTATATGCTTTTTGAATTGCCTCTGAAGTATGTTTCACTTCGAAAACAAGGTACTTTCCACCAGAAAGTTCCCCTTCATTAACGGAATCATCCACTCGATAATCATTTGGAATTACGATACAAGCATCAAATCTGCAGTTATCAGGAAGTGTTGTTTGTGGATTATCCTGTGGAATTGCAAATAGAGTTGCAGAATCAAGAAGATTTTTCTCCTTAGCCCATTCTTTTAATTTTTCCATTACTTCAAAATTGCCAGGACCATATTGGCCAACTCTTCGCATATAAGCAATACGATAGGGTGGAAATAGTTCTTCTTTAAATTTCATTACCGTTATCTTCCTCTCTTAATTGATCTTGTTTGATACATCTCGAATGTAGCATGCTTTAAAAATATTTACACTTAATTTTTTTAAAATTATTGAAATAAAGTAAATTTATGTATGTATGGTTGCGTTAGGATGAGTTGTATTCAAAAGTAATAGGATTCTTTTTATAAGACGACTTACAATCGGGGTTTATTTTAAAGAGGAAATCGTGCGAATTCTTTATGAATTAGGCTACTCTGGCCCAGCTGGTCTAATTTTTCATTATTTTGGTGTTGTTACTGCTATAGGACCTAATGTGACAAAATATAAAGTAGGTGACAGAGTAGGGGTAGGGTGTATGGTTGATTCCTGCGGCGAATGTGAGAATTGTCGTAAAGGAGAAGAACAGTACTGTCTCAATGGAAAAATTGATACCTATGCAGCGGTTGACAAGTACGGAGAGCCTACTCAAGGCGGCTATTCTACACATATTGTCGTAACAGAGGATTTCGTACTCAGAATCCCAGACAATATGGAGCTTGACGTTGCAGCACCATTACTTTGCGCTGGCATTACTACATATTCACCATTGAATCACTGGAATGCTGGCCCTGGTAAGAAAGTTGCGGTTGTAGGTTTGGGTGGTCTTGGTCATATGGCTGTACAAATTGCACATGCAATGGGTGCGGAAGTTACCGTTTTGTCACAAACATTGAATAAAAAGGAGGATGGTTTGAAGTTAGGCGCGGATGACTACTATGCCACAAGTGACCCAGAAACATTTGAGAAACTTACCGGATATTTTGACCTAATCATTAATACGGTAAGTGCAAGTATTAATCTTGATGCATATTTGGGACTTCTTACTCTTGATGGCACTTTAGTAAATGTTGGTACACCTGCAGAACCGGTGTCATTAAGTGTAATCAATTTAATCGGCCATCGACGATCATATGCAGGTTCTATGATTGGAGGCATTCGTGAGACTCAGGAAATGTTAGAATTCTGTGCAAAACATAGCATTACTCCTAAAATTGAGGTAATTTCAGCAGACCAAATTGACGAAGCCTATCAACGAGTGTTAGCTTCAGATGTGAAGTATCGATTTGTTATAGACATAAGCACAATGTAAGTTAAATAATAGTTTTTTAGGATGTTCTAAAAGCTCTACTTTTGGAACATCCTTTTTTGGTTCTTCCTAGGAAATTAAATTTATTCATATCTAATGGACAACTATAAGTTGTATGTTGAAAAGCAAAGAATGAGTTTGGCTGGCCATTAACCCAAAAATGGATTGATGCACTATTTTATTGAATTATTCAACGAATTGGGTTTACTTTTTGTATTGAACTTGGTTTTTGAAACTCAACAAAGGACTATTTATATTTTTTCAGGCATTATTTGTATAAATATAGAAACTTTTATTCATTTCAACCGTATTAAAGTTAAGACTAGAAGCACAGTGGTGAAATGTCAACCCGGAAAAACATCAAAATTGGAAATTCCTTTAGCATTTAACATCTAAATTCTTATTTTTGGGCGCACTTAAATAAACCTCACGTTTTCCAACTTCAAAAGT
>JAEXYZ010000006.1 GCA_023405135.1 Bacillota bacterium
ACTTTTGAAGTTGGAAAACGTGAGGTTTATTTAAGTGCGCCCAAAAATAAGAATTTAGATGTTAAATGCTAAAGGAATTTCCAATTTTGATGTTTTTCCGGGTTGACATTTCACCACTGTGCTTCTAACCTTAACTCTAATACGGTTGAAGTAAATAAAAGTTCCATATTATGCAAATTTTTAACGAAAAATATAAATAGTATTTTGTTGATTAATCAAAAAAGAGCACAATCTTCCCTCTAGAATTGAACTCAACTAAGCCCTTAGTTAAATAATTCAACAAAATAGACCGTTAAATCAATACCATCCAGTAGTACAATGATTATATACAAAGGACATAATGTAAGTCTTTTGTTCTCAGAAATGGATTATCATTTGAGATGGAGCTATCCAAATTCATTCTTAGTATTTTTCCAGCTAGTGTAGTAGGGTCTTTAGAAGTGCACCTATCATATGAATTTTTCTGTAAAATTAGAGTTCTATGAAAACATCACCATTCTTATTAAACTCAAAACCTATAGCAAACTCTAATGCAAGGGTATAATTTATATTTTAGTATTATTCCAAAAATAAAATAGATGCCCCTAAAGTAGAGCTTTCAGGGCATCCTTGAAAAATTACTATTTACTTAACTTACATTGTACTTATGTCAATTACAAATCGATACTTTACATCTGAAGCTAATACTCGTTCGTAGGCTTCGTCAATTTGGTCGGCCGAAATGACTTCAATTTTAGGAACAATGTTATGTTCTGCACAGAAATCCAACATTTCTTGAGTCTCACGGATTCCACCAATCATTGAACCTGCAAATGAGCGGCGATGACCGATTAAATTCATCACGCTTAGTGATAATGGTTCTGCTGGTGCCCCGACATTTACCAATGTGCCATCAAGAGTTAGTAGTCCTAAATATGCATCAAGGTTAATTTTTGCACTTACAGTATTAATAATTAAGTCGAAAGTTCCAGCAAGTTTTTCGAATGTTTCTAAGTCACTTGTGGCGAAATAATTATCTGCGCCAAGTTTTAAGCCGTCCTCTTTTTTGTTCAATGTTTGTGAAAGAACAGTTACTTCAGCACCCATGGCATGTGCAATTTGGACAGCCATATGTCCAAGACCACCCAAACCAATAACCGCTATTTTCTTACCAGGGCCAGCATTCCAATGATTTAATGGTGAATATGTAGTAATACCAGCGCAAAGTAATGGTGCTGCAACGTCAAGCTCTATATTATCTGGAATTCTAAGTACGAAATCCTCTGTTACAACAATATGAGTAGAATAGCCACCTTGAGTAGGTTCGCCATATTTATCAACTGCAGCGTAGGTGTCAATTTTTCCATTAAGACAATACTGTTCTTCTCCTTTACGACAATTCTCACATTCGCCGCAGGAATCAACCATACACCCTACCCCTACTCGGTCACCTACTTTATATTTAGTTACATTAGGTCCTATAGCAGTAACAACCCCTGCAATCTCATGTCCGGGAACAAGCGGGTAGTTTACTGGACCCCACTCGCCATGAGCAGTATGGATATCAGAATGACATATCCCAGCATATTTAATTTCAATAAGAACGTCATGGGAATCAAGATCGCGCCGTTTAATTTCAGCTGGTCGAAACGGCTTATCTGGACCGTCTACAGCTCGTGCCTTAGCAGTTATCATAAAATAACCTCCTATAACCAATATTCATAAGAAAGTACTTACTTAGGTATAAATGAAGACCGAGTTTTTCATACTCCTTCCTTCAAGTACATCCCTGTTTATCTCTCTTATAAATTAATGTTAATACCTATAGTTAACTCTAGGTCAAGTGATTAATTTATTTTTCTTTGATCTTCATAACTATCAGTTTTCACATCTTCTATCAATCTAGCCGATACGTATAAGGTAACTTTGACATTGAGAATATTGCGTGATAAAATCTTTCGCAATAATAGAGTTAACTCGAGGTCTAAAAATAAGCTAGTGGTATATCGATAATTTGTTTTACTTTTCCAGGACGTGCTGTCATGATAGCTACACGGTCTGATAAATAAATAGCCTCATCTAAACTGTGTGTAATAAAAACAATGGTTTTTTTACTCGCTTCCCAAATTTTTACTAACTCCGTTTGTAGTATTTCACGCGTCTGTGCATCAAGTGCTCCAAAGGGCTCATCCATTAATAAAACATCTGGGTCATACGCAAGTGCTCGTGCAATTGCTACACGCTGTTTCATCCCTCCTGAAAGTTCATGAGGATAACGATTAGCAAAAGCGCTTAAGCCAACCATATTGATATAATCCATTGCAATTTCTCTTCTTTTTCTTTTCTCTACACCACGAATGTCGAGTCCTGTTTCCACATTTTGAGCTACAGTTTGCCATGGAAAAAGTGCGTATCCTTGGAAAACAACACCATGTTTTTTATTAACTCCATTAACCTCTTCGCCGTCTACCGTGAGAACACCAGCAGATTTTGATGTAAGTCCAGCTAAAATACTTAGAAAGGTTGATTTACCACATCCACTTGGACCAAGAATTGATAAAAACTCCCCATCTTTAATTTGTAAATTAAAATTTTCTAGTACAACAATTTCTTCCCTTTTCCTTGCATTATTTTCTACAGAGAATACTTTTTTCACATCTTTAGCATTTATCTTAATAGTCACTTATAATTCCTCCCTATTTACGTGCAGTTTGTTCAACTGCAAATGGATTAAACTCATTTGTATACACGTCTTTTACATCAACAGCATCCTCTTTGATTAACCCTTCATCTTCTAAAATATCAATATAATATTGGATTGGTTCTTCTGTAACTACTAGATCTTCTACATATGCATATCGCTCTACATTTTCAAGTTCAATACCTAAGCGCTCAGAAATAATTTTACGGGCTTCTTCTGGATTTTCATTTACCCAATTTGCTGCTTTTGCAATTGCTGTTACAACATCTTCTACAGCCTGTGGATGTTCACGAGCAAACTCACCGTTTACTGAATATGGTTGCATGCCCCCTAAGCCGCCATCTAAATCAAAATCACTCCATAGGCTAACTAATTCTTCATTATGAGATGCACGACCTGAAAGTGGAGGATGAATAATTGCTAAATCAACTTCCCCTGTTTCTACTGCCTGCTCCCCTTTATCATCTGGAACAACTACCCATTCAATTGTATTTACATCTACTCCTTGTTGCCTTAACCATTTTTTCGTTACAAATTCAGCACAAGCTCCAAAGCTATTAAAACCGATTGTTTTCCCTTCTAAATCCTTTGCTTCCTTAATACCTGAGTCTTTACGAACAAAATATTTCATATGCGGTGCTTCTTGTAATGTTTTTCCTCCAGCTGAAACAACCTTAATATCTACACCACTTGCTATAGCTGATATAACTAATGGAACCATACGTGTACCAAAATCAATTTCACCAGTACCAACTAATGGAATAATTTGAGGAGCTGCAACCTTCCCAACATATTGTGGTCGTGTATTTGTATCTTCAAAATAGCCCAGCTCCTCTGCCAGGTAAATTAAATCGAAAGTAGGATTGTCAGGATATTTAAAATAAACTATTTCTTCATTTGTACTTTCTCCCTCTTTGCCACTTTCTTCTGCCCCACAAGCCCCCAATAATAACAAAGCTGATAATAATATTGCTGTAGCACTTTTCTTTTTAATCATCATTAACTCTCTCCTTTTTTGTGTAATGCAATTGCTTGACTTAAATCATTTAAATTAAATATTTGAATATACCTTATAAAAAGATAGCCATCATTACATTTGGATTGTGCTAAATCACCTCTTTCGTAAATTTGATGTAATTCCATACACAAGAAGGAAATCATCAAAAAGTTGTGCATATTTATTGCAGTCATTTCTTTTTTTATTTGTTGTTACAATTGCAATAATTAATCCCCTCCAATCAAAAAAAGCCACCTAGTTTTCTAAACTAAGTGCCTCCAGTTGACTAGTCAGCATATTTATTTCAACTTCCCCCTTCTTTATTAGATTTAATCTTCAATCATTTCACCAACAAAAAAAGCACATAGTTTCAAAAACTAAGTGCTTCTAGTGAACTAGTCAGCATATTTCATTTTTCTAAATTGTCCTTCTATGAATTCAATAAAGATTCTAGCTAGGGATCGATATCGTTTAAAAACAAGATATCCTATTTGGTAAATAGGGATTTGTATGAACAAATTAACATGTTTCACTTTTTTTGTAAATACTTTTTGTAAATTTATTTACTTTATAGACCATAAAAAACCTAAATATAGTGTAAAAACTACAAATATTAAACAAATAAATACCCAAAGGGATTTTCTGTTTTTCAGAGTAAAGTAAACCGACGCACATAAAAATATAAATGATAAGACGAAGTTTATAATTCCTAATCTGGATATTTCAAATACTACTTGCATGTTATCTTTAAAGGTCCCACGATAAAACAACGAAAATAAAAACGATACATTATATTGATTTATCACCGTTTCATGAGGTGGTGCCTGCTCTCCTAAAATTGCTGTAGTAAAAAATATTAGGAAAACAACAAATGATTCTGCTCGTAGCCAATTTTTAATATCTACTACGTTATTTTGCTTAAGTGCCCCTTTAATTAAAAATCCATTTATCAGTGCAAAAAATAACAGTGGTAAAATTAATAAATGTTTAATAAATAAAACTTGTCCATATGATGAAAGAAAAGAGTTAAAATATTGTCCATCTGCAATTGAAAAGTTCATTAAGCTAAGGCCAGAAATAATGGTTAAAATAACACATATTATCGCGAAGGGTGTAAACCATTTTATAAAAGAAAACCATTCTTTATATTCCTTAGAAAACCAACTTATAATAAATAAAATTCCACACCAGGCACTAATAGCTGTATAGTGAATAGTATGACTAATAAAACCTATTACAGGATCATAAGCACCTGCATGACTTGCCCATCCAACAATAGCGATAAGTGATATTGTTATGGTAAGGCCTATTCTCGCATATTTCTTAAATTCACGATAGTCTACCCAAATAACATAAATAAAAAGTAAATTAGCTCCAATAAATAAAAGAATCCATGCCTTGCCAACTTGAAAAGTGAAGAGAACTGATTGCACAATGTACATTAACCCGTTTTCACTATAAATATATAAAATTATTTGTAAAACTGGTACAAATGACAAAAGACCAATACAGGCCACTGCTATTAAAATCCATGGCTGTGACAGGTGAATACGCGGACGACAATGTTTTGGAACCAAAGCTAAAATAAATGAACCAAGACAATAAGAAAAGCAGATTGCTAAAATTGTTTGAGTTATAATACTTGCATATATCATGCATTCTTTTTCCTTATTGCAGTATAAATTCCTATTCCTAATGCTATTAATAGTCCCATAATAATCCAATTTAGAGGATATGATTGTTTATCATCTGTTGTGATTAGTTCATTTTCATTTACAGTTGTCAATTCTGTTGATTCATCCTCTATTTCTGTAGCGTTAGTAGATTTTAACTCATCTTTGGTTGATTCATTATTAACTACATTGTCCTTAAGTTCTTGGGGTATCTGTATAGAAAAGCTAACATTCCCATTTACTAAATGGCCATCTATACCAATAATACCCCAAGAAACATTATATTCACCGTTCTCTAAAGGTGTTGCGAACTTTAGTAAAACTTCATCTTCATTTAAAATTGACTCTTCTATGTTAATTGATTTTTGATTTACATCAAGCACTTCTACATTCTTTAATGTTTCAACTTTAGTAGCAAAATGAAGTGTGATTTCGTCAATTTCTTTTGTAACAATCTCCCCATCTGCAGGTATGGAACTTTCTAATAAGGTATGTGCCTCTACTAACGATGCTGAATTTATTATAGACATCACTAAAATTATTATAAATAATATACGCTTCACGATCATTTCTCCTTCAAACTTACGTATGACATTAAAACAAAAATAATTACAAATTTTTGTAGGATGAATAATTGAAATTGTAAAAAATACTTAGTTATTATTTTTCCATTGTATAGACTCTAATTCAAAATGAGGATGAGTTTGTGATTGAAGTCTTGAATATTCATACTCTAGCTCTGTCAATGTTAGATTCAGTAAACGGGGATCTTCTCTTTGATATACTTTAAAAGCAATTAAATTATTGATTAATTTTTTACGTCTATTTTCCACTGCTTTACGTAGAATCTCTCCCACTCGAAACACTCTCCTTTTAATTAATCAAAATAAAGACATTCTCACTTAAAACAAAAAAAGAAACACATAAGTTGTGTTTCCAGTTGTCTGGTCAACTATTTAATTTTGTAAAATAATAAACTTATCCATATAAATTTTATTATTCTTATAAGAAAAGTATGCTTAATGATTAAAAATTAACATATATATCATATATCGTCAATAGAAAGGAATTAATCCTTTTATTTGTAGCTATTGTAAAATACTTGAATTGATTTAATTAGTCTGATTTAGGAAAAGCCTCGTTTTTAGAGACTCGTATTGACTTCTCTGGCAGGTATTTCTTAAAATGCCTTTCGACCATCTCATGTAAATCTTTTCGGTACCACTTTGATAGACTATGTTCTTCAAATTTTTTAGGCATTCCTAATCTTTCTGAACGTTTTCCCATGGCGCCATCCCCTATACTGAGCGTATCGATCCATATATGGTCTGCAATGCCTTCTAAAGCTGTTGGAAAAGCTGGAGTGAATGGTAAAACTGGAGAAATTGAAGCCTGGGTAGCTATTCCTTCATCATGGACTTGTTTTAAGGCTTTTAACCTTAATTGAATTCCAGATGTAAATGGAGAAAAAATTTGTCTTATGTCATCTCGATCAGTTTCAATTGTCATCGACACAAGTACTTTACATTTTTCCTTTAATTTAACTAATAAATCTAAATCCCGAGTGATGAGTGGGCTTCTCGTTTGAATTTGAATAAAATCTGGGGGATATTCAATCATCTCTTCTAATAATCCTCGAGTAATCTTCACTTTACGTTCGATCGGTTGATAAGGATCTGTTGCAGAGGACATAAAAATATTAATTCGTTTGTCTTTTTTACGAAGCTTTATTATTTCATTACGGTAATTTTCAGCCGCATTTATTTTAATGTCTAACCATTTTCCCCACGGAATTTCTTTGAATCTTTGAATTGGCATTTCTCTTACATAGCAATAACTACAGGAAAATACACAACCGCTATAGGGATTTAATGAATGAGTAAATCCAACATCTAAATAACCTTTTGCTTCTGTAAGTATTTTCTTTGATACAATTTCATTTATTTGAATTTCCAAATGTAACCCTCCTTTCTTTAAAATTAGCGAAATTTCATTGTGTCGAGCTCTTTCTTCCCTTAGGTAATTGGAAAAATCTTTAAAGGAAAAGCTACATATAGTCAAATTTTAAATATAAATATATTAGCCTCCTTTCCACTTTTATTCTGTCTACCTATATGGGTTATAGAAATTTATTTATTCGGGCAAGAGCTATTTAAAATGGATATGTTCCAATCTACAAATAATTTTAAATATATCCCTCTATATTTATTGCTTACTTATGTAGAGACATTAATTTATTGTTGGAGCATATTAGTTTTTGTTATTGCCTTTTGTAAAATTAACTATTTTAAAAAAGCAAAAATTTTCTTTTACGCCGTTACATGTTTATATATAATATTGCTATTTAGCAATTTAATTGTAGATACTTATGAGTCATTATCACTTAATAAAAGTAACTATATTTCAGAACAGAATAACGAAGCCTATGAATTACTAGAAAACGAAGAGTATGATAAAGCATTAGTGCTGTTAGATTCTATTTTAGAGCAGGATCCGGAATACGACGCAGCCCTTGTTAACAAAGCCTGGATAATGTTAGAAACCGGCCGATATGAAGAAGCGATTGAACTATATAAGAAATCTATAGAAATTGAACCGAATGACCCAACAGAATATATTTTTCTTGGTAATGCTTATTATAGTTTAGAAAAATATGAGGAAGCGATTGATACATATAAACAAGTACCAAAACACGAAGTAGATAAAGACAATGCAATTGTATACTATCAACTAGGTGCTGTATATTATGATACTGAAAATTATGTAGATGCTATTTTTAATTTCAAACAATATCTTAAATATATTCCTAATGATTTGGATGCTTATTGGTATTTAGTGTACGCTTAAGAAGATAGTGGAAACCTTAAATTGGCACTTGAATATATTGATAAAATAATTGCCCATGACCCTTCTATTTCTGGACCTGTTTATAAAGGAGATTTACTTTCCTACTACGGCAATTATTCAGATGCTTTAGCTGTTTACGATGAAGTAATTGAAAGTTTCCCTCAATATCCTGATGGTTATTACGGAAAGGCACAAATATTATCTGTTTACAATCAACCGAATGAATCCGTTGAGTATTTACATGAAGCATATGAAATTGATCCATCATACACAGAATATGTTTTTGATGACCCAATGTTTGACAATATAAGAAAAACGGTAGTATTAAAACAATTTTTAAGCAATTATTCAACTATAAATATTAATACGTATTAGTTAAAATATAGAACTCCCCTTAGGTAAATTCGGTAAAAAACCTATTTACTTTAAGGGGAGTTCCACATTTTCATATCTATAACAGTTGCTTTTCTTCATAATCTTCTACTCTCCTACTTTTTTTCATTATTAAAATTAAACAAGTAATTGCGAATTTATCGTCTATTTTAGTTCTATATTTCATATTTTAAAAATATTATTGTAAAGTGGGCGTATTTTGCAAGATAAAAATGCAGAGAATTGCAATGAAAAATACAGAGTGTTGCCACCCAATATTTTTACTGTTTTCTCGACAACGCATTGGCTAAACGGAAGCTCTGTCCCGTATAAGAAATAATATGGGCATGGTGAATCAAACGATCCACCAGAGCTGCCGTTAAACGTGAATCTGAAAAAATACGATTCCACTGACTAAATTCTAAATTTGACGTGATAATCAAACTCTTCTGTTCGTAAAATTCAGAAATGATTTGAAAAAGTAACTCCGCTCCTTCTTTACCAAATGGAAGATAACCCATTTCATCCAATATCATTAAATCAATTTTCTCTAATTTATTTCGAAATTGCTTTAATTTCCCCACATGTAAAGCCTGTTCCAATTCTTCTACTAAATGCGAAACTCGATAAAAACGTACTTCAAAACCTTGCTCACAAGCTTTTCTACCCAGTGCTGAAGCTAAATGTGTTTTACCAGTTCCAGGCGCCCCTACTAGAATTACATTCTCTTTTCTTCGAATAAAATCGAGCTGCACTAGTTCTTCTTTCGATAGATGACTAGGTAAACAAATATCTTTGTGCCATTCGTAGCCCTCTAATGTTTTCGTATCGATAAATCGGGCATTCTTTAAGTTTCTTGCGATCCTTGCTTGTTCCCGACCATCTTGTTCTTTTAATAAAAGTTGGTAAATATATTCTTCAGGTGTTGTAAATGGAACATCATGTATTGCTTCAGCGATATGAGCTAACCGCAATTGCTTACACAATTGTAAAATGGCATTATTCATGACTTGAAGCCTCCATTCCTTTAGGAGATAGCGCATCATAATCAGTCCATTTTACACCGTAAGGATGTTCTTGATCATCGCTATTTTTTCCAATAAGTTCATAAAAATTCTGGTCAATTTCTTTCATATCATGAGTCACTAAAAGAGTGAGTAATTCATTTAGACGCTGTTTCCTTAATGCCAAGGATGGAACTGTTAAATACTCCTTTATACGAGTCGGTAAATAAGGGGTATAACGTGAATGCCCAATAACACGAGGCTTTTTTAACCAATCTTTTAAAATATCTTTCCATGGAATGAAACGTCGTTTCTTCATATAAGGTCTTGCATCTGATAATAAAATTTCTCCCTCATTTGTAATCACTTTGAATGAATCCCAATACGTAATGCAATATAACTGCACATAGTTACGCGCTCTAGGCACATGAATAAAATGCTTGTCTAACTTAAACTCATTATACTTATTAAACTTAATCGGAAACTGCTTAAATACTGGATACGGATCTTCTGGTAATTTTATTAATTGCTTTTGCTCTTGCTGCCATAAATCCTCAATGAGTTCTTCTTTTTCATAATGTGGTCGGTCACGATCTTCCTTCAGTTGTTGCTTTAATTGTTCCGTTAAATCTTCAAAGTCTTTTATGACTGGTGGTAAGCTAAAGAAGTTATATCGTACATAGCCTACTTTATTTTCCACATTTCCTTTTTCATTACCTCTGGATGGATTGCACACTTGCACTTTAAAGCCATAATAGTTTTGGAAATGGCGAAATGCTTCTGTTAATTCAGCTTCTGTATCACCTTTGCGTACTTTTTTGACCGCAGGTGTTAAATTGTCAATTCGAATACTAATTGGCACTCCACCAGCTTGCTTAAACAGCTCTTGTAACCCACCTAGGAAACACTCCAAATTTTCTCCAGGCATCGGTATCGCAAAACCAGTATTACTAGCTGGGAACGTCATAACTAAAACATGAACATCGACAATCTCTCCGTCTTGAACAGCCTCCATTACGCCAAAATCTAGTTGCGCTTCACCTTCTGGATGTTGTAATCGCTCATGCCCTTTACTTACTTCATCATCTTCTGTCGCACGCCATTCTTGAATAAAGTTACAGACCGTTCGATACGATCCTTTAAACCCCATCCTTTTTAAATCCGCAACTATTTTTTTATTTGTTCGACGTAGTTTTTTCTTTAGTTTGAGATCTTCTTCAAGCCAGTCTATAACGATTTCTCCCCATTTTTCTTCGTACATCATCCCTTTTTTAATATGCTTTTTTTCTTGAGGTAACTGATCGCCATCACCATACTTTTTGGCGGTACGCCAATTCACATTCATAGTTTCTGCAATTTTAGAAATAGACAATCCTTTTTCATTTCTTAAAGTTTTGATACAATTAATTTCAGACATTGCTAGCATCCTTTCAAACCTCCACTGGTAAAATTCGACACTTTAACAGTAGAGTGACTTGGGGTGGCT
>JAEXYZ010000021.1 GCA_023405135.1 Bacillota bacterium
AATTCATACAGCACAACTCCCCTTTACTAACTTGTTTCTCAACAATTCAAGTATAGTAAAATAGGTGATGTTGTGCATTTTTATTTTAGAAATTGTTTAAAAACCCCAACATTTATTATAGAACCTAGAAAAATAAAAAAAGACAAACAAGAGATTTACTCAAGTTTGTCCTGTCAATGTATTAAATTTCTTTAATCTTCTTGCTAGAAAGCTTCTTCAAATTAGTCTTCAGAAGATCGCATGCCAGTATAGATTAAAATTAATCGTACTAATTCAAGTACTGCAACTGCTGCTGCTGCAACATATGTCATTGCTGCTGCACTTAAAACTTTTTTTGCATTACGTTCTTCATTATTCGAAATAATACCTAGTGAAACAACTTCATTCATTGCACGTTTGGATGCATCAAATTCAACCGGCAATGTAACAATTTGGAACAATACGCCTGCTGCAAGTAAAACAATACCAAGTAACAACATCCCTGACCATGAAGCAAAAATACCAATCATAACAAAAATCCAAGATGCATTTGATGAAATATTTGCAACTGGTACTAATTTAGAGCGTAATGTTAAGAATGAATAAGCTTCTTTATGCTGAATCGCATGACCAACCTCGTGTGCAGCAACTGCAATCCCAGCAAGGGAACTATTATAATAATTGTCCTCAGATAATGCGACCGTTTTTGTAGCTGGATTATAGTGATCCGATAAAATACCTTGCGTCGGAACAACTCGTACATCTGATAATCCATGGTGGTCTAATATCATACGTGCTACTTGTGCACCTGTCATTCCTTTTGATGCCGGCACTTGTGAAAACTTACGATAAGTACTTTTCACTTTTAATTGTGCATAAATCGGTAAAATTAAAATAATTAGAAAGTAAATAATATACATACCTAATGACAATTACTCTCTTCCTCTCTTTTAATTACTATACTACTAATTTTAATGATTCATTAACGTTTGTGCAACTATTCACGCTTATTATTTACTAGAAACGCAATAAATATGCAACAAATTGATAACCAAAATGTAAAGTATCCGATATGACTAGCATATTGTTCTAAACTTCGATATATCGGCATTTGCCCATAAACATAATCAATAATATCATTATGCAAAGTCCAAATTGCCGCAATGACTATATGAATTGTAGTAAATCGATATTTCCCAATATAAAGAATTGCTTCTACGGCCATAAGAAAATGTGATCCAACTAACATCCAACCTAAAGGACCAATTGATCCATTTTCTACTAACGTTAATAAATTCATTACTACAGCCCATAAACCATACTTTACGAGTGTAATGAGTGCTAACGCTTCAATTAATTTGAAATGTATTCCAATTAACCATCCAACAATTGCAATACAAAAAAACAAACTTGCTGTAGGACTATCGGGAACAAAAATTAAAAACTGTGGTTCAGTGATCGATAATTGACTGGAATACCAATAATAACCGTATACTGTTCCTAAAAAATTAATAATTAATAGTAACGTTAAAAATAATCGATTTGTTAAAACATACCAAGCTTGTGTGAACAATAGCTTCATACCAGTACCCCTTTGTTAAACATACAAATTTAATTTTTATGTATACTTTTTTAAGTAAGAGCATATGTAAATAAGAAAAGCGTAAATTCCTATTATAAAAAAGAAAATTACCTAAAAGAGAAGAGAGTCAGTTGCCCGACTCTCTTTTATAATAATACTATTCTTCAGCTTTTAAGCTTGCAATAAATTCAGCTAAAACTTGAAGTTCTTCATCAGTACCTGCAAATTGACCTGCTGGCATTGCGCCACGACCATTTTTAATTACTTCTGCAACCTCTTCAGCTGTTAATTCGTTACCTAATAAAGCAGGTGCAGCTGCTCCGCCCTTCATGTCAGCACCGTGACATGCGATACAAGATTTACCTTGTTCACCAGTGAAGATAAGATATCCTTCTGCATTTTCATCAAATTCGATATCTACTTCATGTTTGATTTCACCTTGTTTAGCTGCAGCTTCCCAGTCATGGTTAACTACTGACTCCCAAGTTAAGTAAACCATTGCAGCAAGTGCTAATAATGCAAATGCAGTTGGTAACGGACGTTTAGAAGGACGACGTTCTGGTCCTTTGTCTAAGAATGGCATTAATGCTAAAGCACCAATTGTTAAACCAGGAATAATAATTGCACCGATAACATTATATGGACCAGATGCATATGTGTATTTTAATAATTGGTACAAGAATAGGAAGTACCAGTCTGGTAATGGAATATATGAAGCATTTGTTGGATCTGCCGGACCTTCAAGTGGCGAAGGATGAGCGACAGTTAATAATAAATATCCAATTAAGAAAACAGCACCAACCATCCATTCTTTTAATAAGAAATCAGGCCAGAAAGCTTCTGTTTTACCTGGATACTCGGAATAATCTTTAGGCATATTCGGCATACGATTATTACTCGCAACACGAGAATCGCCTACGAATTTCATCCCTTTTCCGCGATGCATAGTGTCCCCTCCTTTAGAAAAATCATAAAAAAATGCGAGTTAAATCATAGCGGTCCTGAAATACCTTGGCGACGAATCATGATAAAGTGTACTGCTAGCAATGCAAATAATGCTGCTGGTAAGAAGAATACATGAATTGCAAAGAAACGTGTTAATGTTTGAGCCCCTAAAATTGCTGAATCACCAGCAAGTAACACTTTAATAAGGTCACCAATAAACGGTACAGAGGCTGCGATTTCGATACCTACTTTTGTAGCGAATAATGCTTTCATGTCCCAAGGAAGTAAATATCCTGTGAAACCTAAACCTAACATTACACAAAAAATTCCAACACCTACAATCCAGTTTAACTCACGAGGTTTTTTATAAGAACCTGTGAAGAACACACGAAGTGTATGTAAGAACATCATTACGATTACTAATGAAGCTCCCCAGTGGTGCATACCACGTACGATTTCACCGAAAGCTACTTCGTTTTGTAAATAATAAACTGATTTCCAAGCATTCACTACGTCTGGCACATAATACATTGTTAAGAACATACCGGATAAAATCTGAATTACTGTAATGAAGAATGTTAATCCGCCGAAACAGTATACGAATGCTGAAAAGTGATGTGCAGGGTTAACGTGCTCTGGCACTTCGTGGTCGGCAATATCACGCCAAATCGGAGTGATATCTAATCGCTCATCGACCCAATCATAAATTTTATTTAGCACTATTGTCTACCCCCTAACTAATTAAACTAAAGTATTTGGCATTTTTTTCCCAAGCATTAAAAAACCATCTTTTTCTGCTACTTCATACTCGTCCAATGGACCTGTAGGTGGTGTACCTGGAATGTTTTTACCAGATTTCTCATAACGTCCACCATGGCAAGCACAGAAGAATTGATCTGGGTGAGCTGAATCCCCTGCCCAGTTTACAGTACAACCTAAATGTTTACATACTGGTGAAAGTGCTACGATTGTATCTCCACTTTTATACACCCATGCTGCTTCAGTTACATCAGATTTGTACCAAGCATCTACTTGTTCAAATGTAAAATCAACTTTAATAGGTTCTTCCGTAATATCTGCAATTTTTTGGCTAGTTTGTACAAAATCACCAGCAGCTTTTGTTTGTAATGCTGGATCAATTGCAAAGCGAATCATTGGCATTAACATACCAGCAGCCATAAATCCACCAACACCTGTTAAAGTGTAGTTTAGAAATTGACGTCTTGAAACTCGATTGTTACTCATCCTTTTCCCCCCTCTAACTAAAAGGTCAGTCCAACGGACATACTTTTACTAATAGTAATACTAGGACATATCTATGATATATCAATAAAATAGGTAGGTCAATATTGCATTCAGATGAATCGACAAGTTTGTGAACATTTCATGAAACAATTTCTATACTTGAGCCCATTTGGAAGAAAGTATAGGAATTACTAGTTTTAGCTGATCTTCCAGCACTTTTTGTTTCACTTCTCTATCCATTGATTCTAATGGAATTGATGGCAACCATATGACATCCATCTGTTCACTCAAGCTTGTCCAATAATGATCACATGTTATAAATAAAACATGCTTAAAACCTACTTGATGAAGCTCTTCTTTTAATAAAGAAGCCGATAATCCATTCCTAGTTGCCTCTGTATAGGAAAATGGAGGCATTAACATTAATCTACCCTTAAATTGTTGTTCAATAAATGAAGTAAGAGACATTAAATATTCTGTTGCAGAACTACTTTGCAATATTGCAGATTCACTTAAGTTAAGTGAAAGTAACGGCACAATTGCCGTATCAATAAATTCCTTTTGAGATTGAAATTGTTGGACATCCTTTACATTAAAAAACAATTGATTCTCCTCCATTTATATCAATATTTACTATGGCCAAAAAACGATAAAAATTAACATGTTAAATTTACACTCATATGTATATATTTCCAGATGAAAAACAGGTATTAAATTTAACTAATTTAGATATTATTTAGAACAAACGAATCTCATTCAGTCGCCGGGGTCGACCGAATGAGCTTTTTTAAATGTTTTTTGATGTTTGCTTTAATGCTTGAAGTAAGTTGGATAGCTTATAAAATCTGTCTTTATCCCCTTTGTCTAGCGCGTCATCAATTTCCTTTAAAAGTTTTTCTTCTTGAAATGCTAACATACTGTTGTTTAACATTTCTTCTGCTATAAGTCGATCCTTTTCACTAATATGAAGATACTTCGGCATATAAGGATTTTCTTCTAATACCGCTAAATATTGTTGGCTCGGTGGTATATTTGGAAAATTTAATTGAATATACATGCTATCATTTGGGTGTAATCTCAAATCGTGAAAAGATTTTTCTGCATCACTCGTCATGATATTTTCTTTATAAAATCGAAAGGGTACACCGTTAGAATCAACCGATGACATGACGATTGCCCGTGGACAATAATGTGCTTCTTCAACGAAATGAATATTTTCAAGTAAATTATCATTACTTAATAAATAATTCAAAATCCATACACACTCTCTTCTTTTTAACTGAAAATTTTTAAGAAACCAACGAACAAACGTTTTTTTATCAATAATCGGAACGGAAGAAGTCATAGCTATCCCTCCTTTTATCTAGCTATAGTGGCTACACCACCCTCAAGGTTACTGTAATCCCTCATTTTAAACTGAAAAGATTTCGCCATTTAGGCTTGAATGTAGTTGCCGTGTAAACGAGCCACATCCGTTTTTTATTCTAGATTATAAAGTAAATCTAACCATTGTTGTTCTGTAGGCTGAAGTTCAATCAATTGATTTACAACAGCACGTGCTTCATCTCGTTTACCATCTTCTATTAGGAAGTAACAAAATTTCCCTAAAAACGACGGGTCCTCTTTAAAATCATTATATGCTAGCTTATAAATTTCGTATGCGCGTTCATACTGCTCATCTTTCGAATATGCTTCTGCAACGAATGGAGAAAGCGCAGTCCAATCGAAATCATCCTGTTTTAAATTTTCATATAATTCTATAATATCCTCATTTCGCTCTTCATTTGCATAAATTGACATCAAAATTAAAATTGCTTCCATATATTCTGGGTCTAATGCGATGGCTTGTTGTAAATAATCAACGGCCTCTTCGGGAAGATTATTTTTTAGTGCCATCTTGCCGGCGAATAAGTAGAAGGATTTATCGTATTCGTCCCGTTTTAACCCTTCTTTTATAACTGCATAAGCCCTTTTATTATCTTCTATCATGGCATAACTTTCTGCTAATAATAAATATGCACTAAAGTAGTCTGGATCAAGTTCTTTTAAATCTTCTAATTGTTTAATAGCAAGTTCATACTTTTCCGTTTGAAAGGCAGCATAGCCAGAGCCGAATAGTAAATCCGGTGTAACGGTTTCTTCTAGAGCTTCCATGTAATATTCAAGAGCTGTTTCATATCCCCCTCCTGAACGATAAACTTCAGCAAGTCGCTCTGCTAATAGTACACCGGCGATTGTTTTATTTTTTTCATGTAGTCCCTCGTAGATTCGTACTGCTTCAGTAAAACGGCCAGTTTCAAATAATAGCTCAGCCTTTGCAAATTGTAATAAAGATTCATTCGGTAAAACTTGTAACGCTTCATTTATGCGTTGCTCGGCCACTTCGAACAAGCCTTGCATTTGATAATAATCCGCTAGTAAAAGTAGACTTTGAGGATACTCAGGAGCTTCAGAATCAACACTCATTAGCAATGCAAGGGCTTCATCTTCATCCCCTAATTCTATTAATACAGATGCTCGATCAATGGATAACTGTGCTTCATCAGGAAAGAGGAATTGTAAATGTTCATAGACGCGATTTGCTTCATTTAAAAAACCAAATTGCATTAATAAATCCGCAATTTCATATTGAACTTCCGGTTGTTCATTTAACAAAAAAGATTCTAATAAATTATTAATTTGTTGCAAGTCTCCATTTTGGATAGCTTGTATCATTTCATTTGTTGCATTAGTCAAATTGCTCACCTTTTTTATTCAGAGTCATTACTATGCTACATGACTTAACTAGCAAAAAACAAGAAAAAGGGTTCACCTTCTTCAATTTATTGGTTACCTATTAATAATACGTACAAATATATAGAGTTAATGATATTTATCGCGAGTGAATGTAAAGTAAACTTGACATATTGTAAACTTTACTTTACTCTGTACATAGAGGAATTTATTTCGAAGGATGTGAAATTTATTTGTGGATGAAAAAAATGTTTATTTATCGAACCGAATACCAATTTTAAGAGCAGAATTTAAATTAACACAAAAAGATTTAGCCGAAAAAGTTGGCGTTAGTAGGCAAACAATTATTTCGATTGAAAAGGGAAACTATACCCCTTCACTTTTACTCGCCTATCAAATTGCCATAACTTTTGGAAAAACGATTGAAGAAGTATTTATTTTTAAAATTAGAGATGAGGAGGAATGATGATGGTGAATACAAAAAATAGAAGTCTATGGTATGGAGTTACACTATTTGCTAGTATTTTATTACTTAGTTCAACTGTAATTTTTGAAAAAATGGATTCCTTTTGGGCTGGTTTAAGTGTAGCACTAGGTTTACTTGCAATTTTACGACTTTTGCAAGTTACGAGAATTAAAACAAATGAAAATTATGCAAAAAAATGGAATGTAGAGCGGAAAGACGAACGAAATATTTACATTTCAAATGAAGCTCGATCCAAAACCTTTTATTATTCAGTTATAATTGAAGCGATTCTAATCATTGCTTTTGCCGGTTTAAATATGGTGGAATATACGAAAATTTTAAGTTGTCTAATAGCTGGTCAGATGATTGTTTACTGGTTAACATACTTTGTGCTAAGAAGTAAATATTGAGAACAAAGAAAAAAGAGCAGCTTTGAACTGCTCTTTTAATTTACAAATATTGCAATGGATTCCTTGACTTTTTATTTTGCCAAAAGTTCTTCTACATGCTCAAAGAACGTTGGGTATGAGACAGCGATACAATCAGCGTCATCAATATCGATTGGTGAAGTAGAAATTAGCGCTGCTACGGCAGACATCATTCCGATTCGATGGTCACCATACGTTTTTAAACTCGCACCGTGTAAGATCGTAGGCCCATGAATTATCATCCCATCATCTGTTGCTTCAATATTTGCACCTAGCTTTTTTAATTCTGTTACAACAGCAGTAATACGATCTGTTTCCTTCACTTTCAGTTCCTCTGCATTGCGAATAACAGTTTTCCCTTCTGCTTGTGTTGCTAACAGAGCAATGATCGGAATTTCATCAATCAATCGTGGAATAATATCCCCTTCAATTGTTGTTGCCTTTAATTGTGACGTTTTAATTGAAATCGTTGCTGTTGGCTCTGCCGCTTTATCGTCTTCAATTTGAACAGACATATCAGCTCCCATTGCTTCAAGAACTTCAATGATGCCAGCGCGTGTAGGATTAACACCAACATTTTTCATGACAATTTCACTATTTGGAACGATGGCACCTGCAACTAAAAAGAACGCAGCTGATGATATATCACCTGGTACATTCACGTGTGTTGCTTGAAGCTGTTGTCCACCTTTAAACGATACAACTCCATCCTGTACATCCACTGTCGCACCAAATTGTCTTAACATACGTTCAGTATGGTCACGAGACACTTCTTGCTCACGGACAATCGTCGTTCCTTCTGCTCGAAGTCCTGCTAATAAAATAGCAGATTTAACTTGAGCACTTGCAACGGGCATTGTATAGTCAATGGCATTTAATTGGCTCCCTTGAATTGCTAATGGGGTAAATTGTCCATTATTACGACCAGAAATTTTAGCGCCCATTAAACGGAGGGGATCTGCTACTCGGCGCATCGGACGTCTACCGATTGACGCATCACCAGTCATCACCGTATGTAGTTTTGTACCTGACAAAATACCGAGCATTAATCTTGTAGTCGTTCCTGAATTCCCAGTGTATAATACTTCTTTTGGTTCTTCCCAAGCATCCATACCTGCACTATGAATTGTTACATTCGTACCGTCTACTTCAATTTCTACTCCAAGCTTACGAAAACAATCAATGGTACTCAAACAGTCTTCTCCAAGAAGAAAGCCGTTTACTGTTGTTTTTCCCTTTGCTATGGAACCGAACATAACAGAACGATGTGAAATTGATTTATCGCCAGGAACAGTAATTGTTCCTTGTAGGCGGACGTTTTTATAATCTAATTGTTTTGCAGAAGACATTTCAAGTTCTCCTTTCAAAAGCAAAACTATGCTTATGAGATATACATTTCAAAATTTGTACGTTTGCTAATACAGTTTTTAGCTTTTTCACGATCATCAGCATTTTGGAAGCTAATGACTAATATACCGAAGACATCTTCTCGCGCCTCAACAACGCGAATGTTTGTAATACTAATTTTTTCTTCAGCTAAGTATTTAGTAATTTGAGAGATGACACCAGGGTAATCCGGAATATCTACATATAAATCGTAAGTCGTGTAGAATGCTCCTGTTGTAATTGGAAGTTCATCTCGCACTTGCTTTGCAACAGCAAAATATTGCTCAATCGATTGTTCCTCATTATTTAACAATAATGTTTTCACACGATTCATCTCATCAAGCCATGCATCTAATTGCCCTATTAGTTCTTGACGATTTTGCTGAACAATATCCTTCCACATAATTGGACTAGAGGATGCAATTCGTGTAATATCACGGAAACCTCCTGCCGCTAGTAACCTTGTCATTGGAAATTGCTGTTGCTCAACATCAAGCTGATGAACGAGCGATGCTGCAACAATATGAGGAAAATGACTAACAACAGCTGTCATATGATCATGCTCATTTGCATCGACTTTTACGATTTTGGCAAGGGTAAATTTTAACAGTTGCTCCAGTTCGTTGATCTTTTGTTCGTCTTCGTCTTTTAATGGTGTCAACATATAATAAGCATTTTCGAATAAATGAGGTTTCGCGGCACGAACCCCACTTTTATGAGAACCGGCCATTGGATGTCCACCAATAAATGAAATACCATATTCCCGAAGCTCTTCAGCCTTTTCCATAATTAATCCTTTAGTACTACCTGTATCTGTCACAATAACATTCTTTTTTAAAGGCCATTGCTTTAATTGATCTAACCATTCAAGTGTTGCATTGACAGGTGTTCCAAATATTATGACATCGGCAATACTTGCTGCCTTTATATAATCGTCAACAACTTCTTCAACAACTTTTAATTCTCTAGCAAGCTCTCGCGTTTTTTCAAATAAATCATAGCCATATACTTTCGTATCAGGAGCCTTTTGACAAGATAGTGCAATAGATCCCCCAATTAAACCAAGTCCTATGACAAAGACATTCCGTGTCATGCAAATACTCCTTGCTCAGTTAACACTTCTTCAAGTAATGTTAAAAATTTACTATTTTGCTCCTCCGTACCAATTGTGACACGGATAAATCCTGGAGAACCTAATGCGTTACCACTTCGAATAATAAAGCCACGTTTCATCATTTCTTGGAAAACAACATCACTATCAGCTTTTACTTCAAATAAAATAAAGTTTGTTTGTGAAGGATAGTATTTTAAGCCATGTTTTTCGCAAAACTCAACATATTGTTTTCTACCAGCTTCATTTTTTGCTTTACATTCTTTAATAAATTGTTGATCTTCAAGAGCAATAATCGCTACTTTGTGACTTAACACCGTGTTATTAAATGGAGGGCGAACAGGATCAAGCTTCGCAATTACCTCTTCTTGCGCAATTGCATAACCTACTCGGAATGAAGCTAGACCATAAGCTTTTGAGAACGTACGCATAATAATGACATTAGCATATTCATCTACATAATGTAATGTATCTTTATATTCAGGAGCATCCACATACTCGAAATAAGCTTCATCTAATACAACAAGTACTTCAGAAGGTACTTTCTTTAAGAAACTTTGAAGCTCTTCATCACTAACGATTGTTCCTGTTGGATTGTTTGGATTACATACCCATACAACAGATGTATTGTCATCGATTGCTTCTAACATTGCCTCTAAATCATGTTTGCCATCGTTTAAAGGTACTTTACGAACTTCAGCCCCTTCAATTTCTGCATTGTGGCTATATTGAGAGAATGAAGGATCTGCCATAACCGTATTAACGCCAGGATATAATAATGCACGAGTTACAATGGCAATTAAATCGTCAGACCCATTACCAAATAGTAATTGTGATTCTTTTACACCTAAGTGGTTTGAAACTGCGGTACGAAGAGATTGTGCATAGCCATCAGGATAAATTGCATGGTTTGTAGCATCAGTTTGTAAAAATGCTTTTACTTTTGGTGAAAAACCATATGGATTTTCATTTGATGCAAGTTTTACAACTTCTTCTAATCCAAACTCTTTTTTTACTTCCTCTATTGGTTTTCCTGGTTGGTATGCTTTCATTCCATTAATTTGTTGTTTCCATTTCATGATCAACGTCTCCTCTTAAACATTTAATCTATTATTTTACTAGGTCAGGACGCAAACTAACTGCATTGTTTAAATAAACATGTTGAACATCCTTTTGATGTACATCCGTATTCACATGCATTAATACGCGTATACAAAGGGGTAAAGCTCCTGGTACATTCATTTCATGCATACACATTGTCGGCACATATTGCCATCCTTCTAGCGAACGAACCGCTTTAGCTGGAAAAGCAGAAGTAATATCTGGTGTTGTAGAAATTAATACAGAGATTATATCTTCTGGGTTTATATGATTTATTTTTACAATTTCCTTAACTAAATTAGCTGTTTCTGTTAATACAAGCTCAGATTGGTCTAATTCAACCGTTGTTGCTCCTCTTACGCCACGAATCATTTGCATACCTCCATAAGTAGTGAACGATATTCATGATCTACTTCTCTACATTCTGATAATTCAATTGGTTGAACAAATGGTTCCCCAATTTTATTTAATAAGACAAATTTTAATTCGCCATATTCAGCTTTTTTGTCTTTTACTAAATATTGCTGCAACGTTTCAAATGAATACTTTGAAACTTCTTCAAATGGATAGCCATTTTTGTATGCAAAGGATAAAAATGATTTTGTAAAACGTCGGCTAATTTGGCCATATCGTTCACTTAAAATTAAAGCATAAACAATTCCAATTACGACTGCCTCACCGTGGGCTAAGCCACCATAACCAGCTGCTGCTTCTATCGCATGACCATATGTATGGCCAAAATTTAAATATTTTCTAACAGATTGTTCTGTCTCGTCTTGCGCAACAATACTCGCCTTCACTTCAATTCCAGATTTCAAATGGAGTGCAAGCTGCTCACGTTCAATATTTATGATTGATGGAGTTGCCATTAATTGCGTTAACCAATCTTCATTGGAAATTAGTGCGTGTTTAATTACTTCAGCCATTCCAGAACGGACTTCACGCTCGCTAAGAGACTGCAAAAAGTTCGTATCGTATATGACAGCTTCAGGTTGATAAAATGCACCAATCAAATTTTTCCCTAGCGGATGATTGATTGCCGTTTTTCCGCCAACTGCTGAATCATGAGCTAAGATAGTTGTAGGAATTTGTATAAATGGTACGCCACGCATAAATGTAGCCGCAACAAAGCCGGTTAAATCGCCTACTGCTCCTCCGCCTAAAGCAAATAAAAACGATTTCCGAGTACAATCTTTCTCAATTAAAAATGTATGGGCATCTTTATAGTTTTCAAAGCTTTTACATGCTTCACCACTCGGCATGACAAACACTTCAAAGGGATATGGGAATTGCTCTTTAAAATAATCCCCTTGCGCATTCCACACATTTTCATCCGTAAAAACGAATAATTTATCTGCTTTTTTAATAATTTCATCAAAAGAGTCAAATGCTGTATGGAGTATGTTGCTACCAATAATCACTTCATAACTATGAGATGCTGTATTTACTGGTATTTTCATGTTTAATACTCCTTCGCATATTTGCGCATTTCATCAATCTGCGCTTTTAATTGTGGAAGTTGATCGCTATGGTATTGTTCAATAATTGCATTGGCAATTTCCCATGCGATGACACTTTCCGCAACAATTGATGCTGCAGGTACTGCACAGCTGTCAGAACGTTCAACACTTGCTTTAAATGGCTCTTTCGTTTCAATATCTACACTTTGTAATGGCTTATAAAGGGTAGGAATTGGCTTCATTACTCCGCGTACAACGATTGGCATGCCCGTTGACATTCCCCCCTCTAGTCCCCCTAGACGGTTGGTTGCACGAGTATAACCGTTTTCCTCGTCCCATAAAATTTCATCATGGACCTCTGAACCTTTACGGCGAGCCATTTCAAAGCCGATTCCAAATTCTACACCTTTAAATGCATTAATTGATAACATTGCTTGAGCAAGTCTACCATCCAATTTACGATCATAATGTACGTAAGAACCGATTCCAGCTGGAAGTCCTTCAACAATGACTTCTACAACACCACCAATTGAATCACCTGCTTTTTTTGCCTCATCAATAGCTTGAACCATTTGTGCAGAAGCTTCAGGATCCACACAATAGCAAGGGTCTTGTTCAACAATTTCACGGATTTCATCTGCTGTTTTTCCTGCAATTTTAGATGTATCTGCCTTAATTCCGTATATTTCAGTTACATGAGATACAATTGAAATACCAAGTTCATTTAATAAAGTTTTAGCAACAGAGCCTACCGCAACACGAACTGTCGTCTCACGGGCACTAGAACGCTCTAATACATTGCGCAAATCGCGATGGCCATATTTCATACCACCAACTAAATCTGCATGACCCGGTCTAGGTCTAGAAATTTGACGCTTAATTTCATTTGGGTCAACATCTTCTGGCAGCGGATCTGCTCCCATTATTTTAGTCCAGTGCTTCCAATCGTCATTTTTTACGACAAGGGCTACAGGTGAACCTAACGTTTTACCGTGACGTACACCACCTACAATCTCAACAGTATCCGTTTCAATTTGCATACGTCTTCCGCGGCCATGTCCACCTTGACGACGTTTTAAATCATAATTAATGTTTTCTGATGATATCGGTAAAAGGGACGGTAACCCTTCGATAATAGTAGTTAATTGAGGTCCATGAGACTCTCCTGCAGTAAGGTAACGCATAAAACACTTTCTCCCTTCAACTCGCTAAAGTATGTATTTTTTACTATAACACATTATAACTTAAAAAACAGTGCCCTTTTTGAAGTATTTCTCTATAGTACCGAATATTCTGACATAGCATTTTTCAAAATTGTACTTAATAAATTTTATATTACCATACTAATGTCATTTTATTTAGAAAAATACGCTTTTCGCTAGTAACGAAAAGCGTTTGTATAATCAAAACAATTTAATTGTTTTTACAAACAATTTTTCATTATTTTTTTCGGTAAAAGAATGTATCTTCCACTTCGAACCCATATCGTGACGGATTAAAGATTTGTTCTGTTGAGCCGACAAATAAAACTCCTCCAGGTCGTAATGATTTACTAAAGTTATCATAAATTTGATCCTTTGCTTCTTCCGTAAAGTAGATCATTACATTACGACAAACGATTAAATCTAAGTTCGACTCATATGGATCTTTTAATAAATTGTGTTTTTTAAAAATAACCGTTCGTTTAATCTCATCTTTCACTTTATAGAAAGGTGCTTCATTAATAAAATACTTGTTTTTCACCTCTGATGGTACTTCTGCTAGTGAGCGCTCTGGATACAAACCTAGCTTTGCTTTTTGTATAACATTTTCATCTATATCAGTTGCTAGCACTTGAATTTGTGAAAGGGGTACATGGTGAGATAAGACCATCGCAATTGAATAAGGCTCTTCACCTGTTGAACAAGCAGCACTCCAAATTTTTAAGCGCTTATTTGATTGAAGAAGCTTCGGAAAAATTTTATTTTGTAATACTTCCCATCGTTTTGCATTACGGTAAAATTCAGAAACATTAATCGTCATACGATCTAAAAATTCGTTCATTAAATCGCGGTCTTTTTCAAGTGCATGCAAAAATTCAACAAAATTTCGATAGCCTCTTTTTTCATATAGGGATGTTAAACGTCGCTTCATTTGTGCTTCTTTATAAAGCGCGAGATCGATTCCGGTTTTTTTCTTTATTCCTTCTATAAATTGTTCGTAATCAGACATTTTTCCATCTTTCCCCTCAACTGTCTTAAATTTATTATACCGGAATTTGCTAATTTACGAAACCTATCATTTCGCCATAATTTGGGTGAGTTAATTCCATATTCTCATTCATTTATTGATTAATACTTATAAGAAGTTTTAATATAGTATGGATTTTGTGGGCGGGCCTAACACAAGCACAGTGACGAGTCGTAGAGACACGTACAACGTGGCTCTGCGGCTCGTGTGCTCAGCCCGCCCACATATCACATTCTATTTTAGAATTTATATAAATACTTCCCCATTAAAAGTTATTCCATTGTCGAAAATTTTATAAAAAAAGGTAACTATCGCCATAAAGCAATAGTTACCTTTAAAAGTTTATTTTAATTTAATGAACTAGTATTGATTAAACTAATTCAGAACCGAACCATAAGTTGATTTCGCGTTCTGCAGAAGCTTCTGAGTCAGAACCGTGGATTACGTTTTCAGAAATTGTTACTGCATAGTCACCACGGATTGTACCAGGTGATGATTCTTCTGGTTTTGTAGCACCCATCATAATACGAGCAAGTTTGATTACGTTTTCGCCTTCCCAAACCATTGCAAATACTGGTCCAGAAGTAATGAAATCAACTAATTCGCCGAAGAATGGACGCTCTTTATGTTCAGCATAGTGCTCTTCCGCTAATTCGCGAGGCACCATCATTAATTTAGCACCTTTCATTTCAAATCCACGACGTTCAAAACGGTCAATAATGTCTCCGATTACTTGACGTTTTACTCCGTCAGGTTTTACCATAATAAATGTTTTTTCGATTGCCATAAATTAACACTCCCTAAAATTAGATAAGGTTTACACCTACCGATAAATATTACCAAAATAACATTCATACATCAACTATCACAGTTTATTCCTATCATCCTAAAATTTTCGTTTACCAATAAATAATGCTACATCACGTAATTTTTTCTTCATTGGATGATCTGGCAATGCATCAACTTCTTTTAAAGCCTTTCTTAAATAACCATTACTAATCGCAATTGATTGCTTAATTGCATTTGAATTCCTCACTACATTTAGCATCTCTAAACGTTGCTGTTCCGTTACTTGTCCCTTTGATGCCTGTTCAATAAATTGCTTAATTGTAGGATGATCTTTTAATAATAAAATTGGTAAAGTGATATTTCCTTGTAACAAATCACTTCCTGCAGGTTTACCAAGCTCTTTATCCGTTGAGGTAAAATCTAAAATATCATCAACAATTTGATAACTCATGCCAACAAAGTAGCCAAACTGCTTTATATGTCTTACATTTTTCTCATCTACACCAGCTACAACTGCGCCAAGCTCACAGCTAGATTCAATTAGCAACGCAGTTTTACGCTTAATTCGACGGAAATAATCTTTTAAATTTTGGTTATTACGAAACTTATCTTCAATTTGAATCACTTCGCCATTACAAATTTCAACCATAGTTTTAGCTAAAATTTGATGGACTCTTTTATTTTCGATTGATGTGACATATTCTAAAGCACGTGCAAAAATAAAGTCGCCAGTATACATGGCAACTCGATTATTCCATTGTGATTTAACAGTATGTCGACCTCTTCTCAAATCTGAATCATCTATAACATCATCGTGTACGAGTGATGCCATATGAATTAATTCTAACGGCACAGCAATATTTTTTACATTTTCAATGTTATATTGCCCAAATTTTGCACTAATTAAAACAAAGACAGGGCGAATTCGTTTACCGCCCGCTTGTAATAAATGGAGAGAGGCATCATTTATCAAGTGCGAAGACGAGTTTAACGCTTTTTCTAATTCTTTTTCGATGATGTCTATATCCGCTTTCAAATCGGAATAGAGTAATTTTAACTTCATCTTTTCCACGCGTGAAACCTTCTCCCCCTAGTTTTCTTTTTTAAAGCCCATGTGCATTGCAGCAGCTCCACCACTGTACCCTTTGTAAGTTACATTACGGAATCCTGCATCTTCAAACATTTTTGCAAGTTTTTTCATGCCAGGGAAGTCATTTGCCGATTCTTGTAGCCAAGAATACTCTCGATAGCTTTTTGCAAATAATTTTCCAAATAACGGCATAATATATTTAAAGTAAAAACGGAAAAGTTGTCGATAAACAGGTATTTCAGATTGTGAGGTTTCTAAGCATACCGCCATTCCACCTGGTTTTAATACACGATTCATTTCACGTAACACTTGCATATAATCTGGTACATTGCGCAAACCAAATCCGATTGTCACATAGTCAAATGTATTATCTTCAAAAGGAAGTTCCATCGCATTTCCGTGAATCAACTCGATTTGTGGAAATGGTTTTACTTTTTCCTCTCCAACTTTCAACATGTTTTTACTGAAATCAAGTCCCTTTACTACACCTTGTTCTCCCGTAGCCTTTGCCAACGCCACTGTCCAATCAGCGGTGCCACAGCATACGTCAAGACATTTAGATCCAGGCTTTACATTCATTCTTTTCATCGTATCTTCACGCCATTTAACATGTAATTGAAAGCTAATAACAGAATTCATTTTATCGTAGCTTTCAGAAATGTTTTCAAAAACTTCATGTACGTGTTCTTCTTTTGATTTTGCCATTTTTTCAGAACCTTTCTATGCCACTAGCTAAACTCTACTTGATGTTTTATGTATCGCTTTAAGTCGTCATTTAAAAAAGTAGACGATTGAAGATATTCATGAAGTAAATCTTGCAGCATATCTATTTTTTCTAACAGGTATTGTTCTAAAGATTTTTCTTCATTCATAACACTTTCGATCATCTTCTTAATAAAAGAAGTTTCATGCCCTTGTTGAAGATGTCGAGCTTCTTCTTTTAATTGAAGCAACAATAAGCCTGTATGCATAAGTGAACTATATTGTTCAAAGTTAAAAACTTGATAAAATCTTCTAATCAACTCTGTTTGAATAACAGAAATTGTATCAAACCATTGTTCTAACGAGGTTTCATTGGATTCATAAACTTTTATTTGATGCTCACAGCGATTAACAATACCTTCTGAGAGTTGTCGTATTAGCGTGATATTACCTGAATGAGCTAATATTTCATAATAACGACCGCTGTAGTAATCTCCAGATAGAACAGTAAGTTGCTGTTCTTTCGTCGTTGCGTTCGTCTCATGGATTTTATCATGTTCATAGAGCGATGCATGTACAATTCCGACTGTAATTGCACTTATATCAATATATTCACTCCATTTTTCTCCATTTAAAAAAGGCAATATTAAGTAAAACAATTGATTTTCATTTAACACCGGTGTTCCAGTATATTGCAGTAATGTTCTATGACGAACATGCATGAAAATATTTGTTTTTAATTGTTCAATTGATCCTTGAATGTATGTTGCATCCATAGATATTACTCCATTCCACTTTTTGCATACTTACGATTGTTTCACCAATCAAATTATTTTTTCGAACCGCTTTCAACAACACCGTGTGCAGAAATGATTTTTGCTTTTCCTCGAATTTTCATTGCAGATGTATGTTCTGTAAATTGTGCGATCATTACTTCTCCAGCATCTAATTTTTCTGAATGATGGAATTTTGTATCTGAACCACGTGTTAAACCGATTACATGTACACCGTCTTCCTGTGCTTCAATGATAATATAATCTGGTTGACTCATCGTATTTTTCTCCTCATAATCAAATTCGCTTGGCGTATTTGTGACTGTCGCAATTTCGCCACAGTCAAAACATGTGCGCCCAGATTCCTGAGCTAGCTCGATAAATTTCCTCTAAAAATCTGTGGCATCCGCCGGCGTCTTAACTCCATGCAGAATGAAGTTAAAACATTTTCTTGTACATCATATCATAATAAATAATCATATTTAAGACATTTGAATTAATGAAATTACTTCTCGACGTAAAACATCATCATTTTCATAATTTCCACGGGCTGCGGATGTAATCGTTTTAGCTCCAGGTTTTTTTAATCCGCGCATTGTCATACACATATGCTCTGCTTCTACTACAACATAAACACCATGGGGTTGGAGCATCTCCATAATCGTATCTGCTACTGTTGAAGTAATACGTTCTTGTAGCTGTGGTCTACGAGCAACCGATTCAACACATCGACCTAATTTACTTAATCCGGCAACTTTACCGTCTTTCGGTATGTATGCAACATGAGCTTTTCCATAGAAAGGAACTAAATGGTGCTCACACATTGAATAAAAAGGGATATCTTTAACTAATACCATTTCTTCATGCTCTTCATGGAATACAGTACTAAAATATTCTCTCGGATCTTCGTGAATTCCGCTAAACATTTCTTCATACATTTTGGCAACTCTTTTTGGTGTATCAAGTAACCCTTCACGATTTACGTCTTCCCCAACCGCTTCTAAAATCATTTTTACTGCTTCTTCTATTTTTTGTAGATTTACTTCTGCCATTATTTTATCCTCCTAAACCACTAACGCTACATTGTCAAATTGAATCGTAGCATATACTGACACTATTCGCAAAAAGGGTTTCTTGTCTTTTTAAAATTTATTTTATAACAAAATACATTTATGTAACTTTTAAAATTATTTTTAAAAAGTATTTCTAATTTCCCATTTGCCATAAGCCCATTTAATAGAATCTTGAACTTTCTAAAGGACAAAGGAAAAATTTATTTCGTTAAAATAATTATCTTCTCAAATAAATATCGTAACTGTTTTACTGTCCGTTTATAACTTCTATGTATTTTAGATTTATTTATTAAGTATGTAAAAAAGAGCAGTCATCATGCTTGTCCATGACGACTGCTCTATGTAACTGCATGACGCTATTATTTTACAGCATCTTTAAGAGCTTTACCTGGTTTAAAAGCAGGTACCTTGCTTGCAGCGATTTCGATTTCTTTACCAGTTTGTGGATTGCGGCCTTTACGAGCAGCGCGTTCACGTACTTCAAAGTTACCAAAACCAATTAATTGTACTTTGTCACCCTTTGCAAGAGCATCTTGAATTGTATCAAATACAGCTTCAACTGCTTTAGAAGCATCTTTCTTAGAAAGACCTGCAGCTTCAGCAACAGAGTTTACTAATTCTGTTTTATTCACACCATTCACCTCCTCTCAAAGGGTAGAAGCTAAATCATGTAAAAAGAGTAACATATAGAAAACCTTGGTGCAACTGTATTTATCCATGTTTTTCGATATATAATAGTATTTTTTTTTAAAAAACATAAATAACAGGACTTTTCACCCGGAAAATGAAAAGTCCTGTCATTATTTTGTACCAAATTTTATGAAGTTATACAATATTAGATAATGAACGTAACTAACCCGCGTTCACCTTCATTAACCATTCTTTCGATTGTTTGACGCATTCTTTTCTTAGCACTCATAGGAACTGCATTCATTTTATAGCGAATTCCCTCTTTTAACACTTCATGTAATGTTGTACCGAATAGTTGTGTTTCCCATAATTGCTCCCGATCATGCTTATAGGCATACTGTAAATCTTTTAAAAGTTGCTGGCTATAAAATTCTGTTCCGATTAATGGTGCAAATTCAGCTTCCATATCTACACGAATAATGTGATACGATGGTGCTGAAGCTTTCATACGGACACCGTAGAAATTATTTTGTTTAATAATTTCTGGTTCACTTGGTTCAAACTCTTCCATTGTAGGTAGAGTAATGCCATAGCCATGCTCTCTTGCATCTTCAATTGCTTCTCGGAATCGTTTATGTGCTTGTTTCGCCTCGGCAGCTTCTTTAATGAACAGTAACCAATCTTTTTTTGTATCAATTGGTGAATCCAACCATTCATTACATACAGCTTTATAAATCTCCGGTTTTAAAGTAATCCGTACAGTTGCAACTCCTAATCCTGCATCAACTCGTTCAATTTCACTTTCTTCTACAAAATCAATTTCACGTAATTGTGAAGCCGCTTGAGAAACATCGCGAATTTTTGTCACTGAATTTAACACTTCGCCTACTGCATCTGAAAGTGTTAAATTTAATGGATGCATTTGATCCAACACATCAAGCCAATCTGGTTTTTCTACTTCAATATCTTCAATTGGGAACTCGTAAAGTGCTTCTTGTAAAATGAACTCCATATCATGTTGTGACATTTGATCAATAGCAACAGGAATTACTGGAACACTATATTTTTCTAACAACTCATTTCGTAATGCTTGTGTATCACTGTGACTTGGCATTTGACAATTTAATACGATAACAAACGGTTTACCAATTTGTTTTAATTCGTGAACAATTTGCTCTTCTGCTACTTCAGCTGCAATTCGATTAATACCGTTCACTGTACCATCCGTTGTCACAACGATTCCAATATTCGCATGGTCACGAATAACTTTATCAGTGCCGATTTTTGCAGCTTCCTGGAACGGAATTGCATCAGTACTCCAAGGTGAATTTACATACCGTGGACCATCGTCGTCTTCATACCCTTTTACCCCATCGATAATATAACCCACACAATCAGCAAAACGAATACGGAACGGAATTTCGCTTTCCCCAATCGTAATTTCTGTTCCTTGTGCAGGAACAAATTTAGGTTCAGCTGTCATAATAACAGGGCCAGGTGAACTTTGTGGCAGCTCGTCCAGTGCTCTTTTACGGTCTTCTTCATTCACGATATTTGGGAGTACAATTGACTCCATCATTTTTTTCACAAGAGTAGACTTACCAACCCTAACAGGCCCTACAACACCAATATATACGTCCCCATTCGTTCTTTCTGCTATTTGATGAAAGATTTCTTCGCCTATTGTAGCTCCTCCTTTACGTAATTTAGTCTATGTGCGGTATTCACCAAATATGAAATACCTTGTACGAAAATTTATAAAAATATATGCAATTGAGTAGATAAGTATTAACCTGTCGCTTTCGACAAAAATGACCTACAAGGACAGTACTAAATAAAAGTTTTATATAGTAGGTTTTAGTAAGCGGGTTAAGGGGCCAACACGATGTTGGTCATGGGAGCGATGTCGCATTCCCACACAAGCCGCGAAAGCCTTGTTGTACATGTCTCTACGACTGTTTACGCGCTTTGTGTAAGGCCCACTCACAATCGTGACGTACTACTTATACTTCTAATATATTGCGCAGCTTACAGTTGTAGGCTACGTTTTTTAAATTTTTTCAACCTACTCAAGCGTCAAAAGAGTTATCTAAAAAGTAAAATACTTTCCTAAATGTCTAGCAGTCTTCATTGTGAATTACAAAACTAAAAAACCCTAGTGAATATTTAAACTCACCAGGGCAAAGTATTTTAATTTTATTTTTCATCTTTAGATGGATCATACATAAACACAGGGTCATTATTTTCATCGACTGTATAAGGTAAAGAATAGGCCGGAACTACAGGATATGCTTCAATTAAATAGTTTCGAATATCCTCACCTGGAGTAGGCTTCAAATTATTTTCCTTTAAAAATATATTTAAATCGATTGAATAATCAACATAAATATCTCCCTCTGTCGAAACGACAATTGGAAGTTCATTATTTGTATAAGGACTCGGTACAGTTAAGTCATTTTTATAACCAATTTTTTCAAAATCAATTGAATAGACATAATCTGCAATTTGCTCTTTATATGTAGGATATTGTGTCCCCATAAATCGAATATTTAATTCCCGAAGTTTTTCTGCAGAACGTAAATCTACTAACTTAACTGTCGGGTTTTCTTCCGCATCCCAAATCACATATTGAAATAGACCACCCTTTTCAAAGGAGTTAGCAGGTATATTCGCCATATATTGTGGTACTAGTTTATCAAAGTCAATTGGATATTTAATAAATATATCTGTTCCCATCTCACGAGTTTTGATTGGAAGCACTCCAGTATCCGCTTGAAAATCCTCAACGGCCTTTTGAACTGCAGCTAATTGTACATCATCTGGTATATCATTACCCGCCATCTCTTCCTGTGGAAATAAACATCCAGACAGTAAGACCGATGTTAAAGCGAGCAAGAATAACAAGCTCCATTTTCTTTTCATCATTCATTTCACCTCATTTAATGATCGGCGCCTCGTATAATTAAATTTTTACAAGAAATTAGTTTGGCCATGTTAAAACAACTAGAACCATTAATAAAGAACCTACCGCAAATAGAGCGAACGCAAAAAATCTTAAAATAAACGATAAAAATCCATTTTTCACCCATTTACGTACTGCAGAAACGATTAGCACTGATAATAACATTGCTCCAATCGAATAAAAAGAAATCCACATAACATCTAATGCATGCATACTAGCAAGTGGTCCCCTTGCTGATGCAAGTACTAACTGTTCCATTGAAAATAATGGATTTTGCAATTCAAAAACCACCTTTCAAACTCTATATGTATAAGAAAAGCGCAAGCTCCTTGTTCCTGACATCATTCGTCGCAAAAAAGGCATTACTTGTCCCATCACAAAAACATTTACATTGTTATAATAGGTCGAAAAAGAAACATTCCCAAATTTCTTAAAAAAATGCAACTAACCATTTATCTTCTTATTCCGAAATAATAGGAGGTACAACTTGCATACCTCCTCATTTTAAAGCTATTTATAAGACTATGGAACCGGTTTTTAAAGTAAATTATCGATTTCTCGTTTTTTCATTCGAATCATCAGTTCATCAACTGCTACTTTTGGTTCTTTATGGTTAAATAAAACATTGTATAGTGCAGTTGTAATTGGCATAGGCACATCATATTTTTCTGATAGTTGATATGCTGCCTTCGTCGTTCTAACACCTTCTACAACCATTCCCATTTGCTGAAGGACTTCATCTAATTTTAAACCTTTACCAAGCATATTGCCTGCTCTCCAGTTACGGGAATGAACGCTTGTACAAGTTACAATTAAATCGCCCATACCTGTTAAACCAGAAAATGTAAATGGATTGCCACCCATTTTCACACCGAGTCGAGTAATTTCAGCTAACCCGCGTGTAATAAGTGCTGCTTTAGCATTATCTCCATAATTTAAGCCATCTGAAATTCCCGCAGCTAAGGCAATAACATTTTTTAATGCTCCTCCAAGCTCAACACCAATTACATCGTCACTTGTATAAACTCGGAAGTAACCGTTCATAAATAAATCTTGTACTTTTTCAGCAGCCTCTAAATTTTTACAAGCTGCTGTAATTGTCGTTGGATGTCCAAGAACGACTTCTTCTGCATGACTTGGCCCTGATAAAACGACGATATCGTTAATGACATCCGGTGAAAGACTTTCCTCTAATATTTCTGAAATACGCAATAAAGAGTCAGGTTCTATCCCTTTTGATACATGAACAAATAATACTTTCTTATTTAAGAAGGTCATCATTTTTTCACATACTTCTCTAATTGCTTTCGTTGGTACTGCCACGACAATCGTACTTGAATGGTAAACTGCCTCTTCTAAATTGCTTGTAGCTTTTAAAAGATCTGGCAATTTTGTTTCAGGCAAATACTTTTTATTCGTACGTTGTTCATTTATTTCTTTCGCTTGGTCTTCACGATGAGTCCAAACGACAGTATTATGGCCATTTTCAGCTAAAACAATTGCTAAAGCTGTTCCCCAGGAGCCTGCACCTAATACCGTTACATTTTCCATTAAACTTCCCCCTTACATTGACTAGTCACGAGCTCGTGCAATTAAACGAATTGGCGTGCCTTCAAAGTCAAAGGTTTCACGTATACGATTCTCAAGAAAACGCTCATAAGAGAAATGCATCAGTTCAGGTTCGTTAACAAATGTAACGAAAGTAGGTGGTTTGACTGCAACTTGTGTCGTGTAGTAAATACGTAGACGTCTACCTTTATCTGTTGGTGCTGGGTTACGAGCAATTGCATCTTCAATCACTTCATTTAAGATTGATGATTGGATACGCATTGCATGGTTTTCACTAACACGCTGTACAATCCCTAAAATTTGATGTACACGTTGTTTTGTTTTTGCAGATACAAAAATAATCGGTGCATAATCTAAAAATAAAAAATGCTCTCTTATTTGTTGTGTATAATGGTTCATCGTTTTTTCATCTTTTTCGACAGCATCCCATTTATTAACTACGATAATAACTGCTTTACCAGCTTCATGAGCATAGCCAGCAATTTTCTTATCCTGTTCTTGGATACCTTCCTCTCCGTTTAACACAACTAACACAACATCTGAACGTTCAATCGCTCTCAATGCTCGTAGTACAGAATATTTTTCAGTTGTTTCATACACTTTCCCTTTTTTACGCATTCCCGCAGTATCAATAATGACATATTCTTGTCCATCATATGAGTACGGTGTATCGATTGCATCACGTGTTGTTCCTGCAACATCACTTACAATTACACGTTCTTGTCCTAAAAAGGCATTTACCAATGAAGATTTTCCAACATTTGGTCGACCAATTAAACAGAATTTAATCGTATCTTCAGAGTATTGAGGTTCTCCTTCTTTCGGGAAATGCTTTGCACATTCATCAAGCAAATCTCCAATTCCTAAACCATGAGAACCCGATATAGGGAATGGATCTCCAAATCCTAATGAATAAAAATCATACATCATTTCACGCATATCTGGATTATCAATTTTATTTACAGCAAGCACAACAGGTTTCTTAGTTTTGTATAAGATTTTTGCTACTTGTTCGTCCGCTAATGTTACCCCTTCACGACCATTTGTCATAAAAATAATAACATCCGCTTCTTCAATAGCAATTTCTGCTTGCGCGCGAATTTGCTCTAAAAAAGGTTCATCTCCTATTTCGATTCCACCTGTATCAATAATGTTAAATTCATGTGTTAACCAATCTGCCGAACTATAGATGCGGTCACGTGTTACACCTGGAATGTCTTCCACGATTGATACCCGTTCTCCGACAATACGATTGAATATTGTCGATTTTCCAACGTTCGGACGACCTACGATGGCGATTACTGGTTTTGTCATCTGTACTTCATCCTTCCAAATTCTTATCTTTTGTATTATACACGAAATTGTAATTTATATCATTTTTTCACTTCATATTAGAAGAAGTATGCAGTTTTTCTTCCACTTTGTCTTTGTTGAAACTAAAAACGGAGCATTTCATAGTCTTGGAATATATGGGAAGCTAAGTGAAGTTGAGGTTTTGAGGATGAGTGGAGATGATACATAATTAGCATATAAAGCCATTAAGTTTTAATCTAAAAATAAAAAAGTGAGTAAATAATGTCTAGATAACATTTTACTCACTTTTCACCTTTTAAACTTCCGCTCTCTCTATATAATTTTTTCGCAAATGAACTTTTTGAATCTTTCCAGATGCCGTTTTTGGTAATTCATCGATAAAAGTCACACTCGTAACAGCTTTAAAATGAGCCAATTTAGATCGTGTAAAGTCAATAATATCTTGCTCAGTCAACGTCGCATTTTTACGTAATACAACATAAGCATGTGGCGTTTCTCCCCATTTTTCGTGTGGAATCGCTATAACAGCGGCTTCTAAAATATCAGGATGATCATAAAGAACACTTTCTACCTCAATAGAGGAAATATTTTCTCCTCCACTAATAATAATATCCTTTTTACGATCCGTTATAGCAACATAGCCTTTTTCATCAATATGTCCCACATCACCGGTATACAGCCAACCATCTTTAATCGTATTCTTAGTTGCTTGCTCGTTTTTCCAATAGCCTTTCATTACACCATTCCCTCGAACAATTACCTCACCAACTGTCACACCATCATGAGGTACTTCATCTCCAAAATCATCTACCACTTTTACCTTCGTACCAATCATTGGTGTACCAGCTTTTGCCTTTAACTGATATTTTTCGTCATCCGATAAATCGTTATATTGAGGAAGGATACGTGATATCGTACTTAATGGTGATGATTCGGTCATACCATAAACTTGTATAAACTCCCAGCCAATCTCTTTTTCTATTTTTTCAACGAAAGTTACTGGTGGTGCAGATCCTGCGATGATGACACGAAGCTCATCAGATAATGGTGGATGATGTTCTTCAAAGTATTGAATCAAGGAATTTAATACAGTTGGAGCCATGTGGATTACGGAAATATTATGTTTTGAAATCGCATGGAAAATTGCCTCTGGTGTAGCTTTTCTTAAAAATACTTGAGTGGACCCATTAGCTGTATAGTAAAATGGCGAACCCCATCCATTTACATGGAACATTGGCAGTACATGCAAAAGTACATCTTCATCAGTTACACGAATATGATGCATAGCTGAGAGCGCATGTAAATAATTATTACGATGTGTCAGCATTACACCTTTCGGATCGCCTGTCGTACCACTCGTATAAAGCAAACTTGCGACGTCATTCTCATCTAACTCAACTCGTTGGAACGTGCTATTATCAAATGTTGCAAGCCATTCGTCATAGCCAAGTTCTGCCGTATTTTCATCTTTATAATGGACAATAATTTGTTGAACTGTTTCTAGCTTTTCTTTAATTGGAACAATTTGATGATATAAATCTTGATCAACTAGTAAAATTTTTGATTCGCTATGATTTAAGATAAATAAATAATCTTCTGGCTTTAATCGAATATTTAGTGGAACCATAATTCCACCAACTTGATAAATACCATAAAATCCTTCGAACATTTCAATCGTATTAGACGCTAAATAGGCAACCCGATCCCCTTTTTTCACCCCAAATGATTGTAAGCCGCGAGACAATTGATTGATACGTTGAGAAATTTGCGCGTATGTAAACGCCCTTTTTTCATCAAATATAGCTTCCTTATCTCCATACAATTCAACAGCCTTATCCAGAAAGTCTGTTAATATTAACGGTACATTCATTCCCATACACCCCTTTGCATATTGAAATTACATTAATTTTACAATATCTAGATATTTTTGTCATTTATAAGTTTTAAACGGAATATTAGAGAAAATATCCACATTTCACCATTGCCAACATTGTCAATTTGAGACTAAAAATGATATTCCCCCCCCGTTCAGCTTAGCATTATGCAAGAAAGCCAGTGTAAAAAGCGATCAAAGGTGGGAAACTAGAGAAAATTTTATTTTTTATAGTTAACAATGATTACGTTGCGAAAAACAACTATTCATATGTATGCTTACAATGTCATAATAAAAACGCAACCTCAGAAGAAACTTCATAAAGTGCGTTGATTCTATGTATGAAAAAGTTTGAAAATGGCATTTCATCCTATTTCACACGAAATTACCTATGAATATGGAGGAACATCAACGGATTCGCAATTAATTTCTACCTTGCGGAAAAAAAAATTTCCCTAAAGGGTATTCCTCCCACCTATCAAAATTATATCTTCGAACAAAAGTTAAAAACGAATGTAAGAAGGAGCTGCTTCAAAAAGTCAATCTACATCAACTTTTCGAGCAGCTCCTCCTTTTTCCTTATATGAAAATGTTTCACTTTGTCTACATACTCTTTTTCGAATTGATTCATTTATCTTTCTAATGTCCTTCAATCCTATAAAATGCTATAGACAGCGTGCACTATTGTAAAAGTTCGTCACTTTAATTTACGTTAGTTATTCGTAAACCCTTTTAGTTTATCACCAATGACATCACTGAATGAAAATCCTGTGTTTTCTTCTGGAAGTTCATAGTCGAACTCCTCTACTTTATCAGGATTGTTTTGAAGATCTTTTATGCTTAATGACAGACGTCTTTCTGCCCCATTCACATCTAAAACTTTTACATCTACTTGTTGACCTTCTTTTAATACTTCATGTGGTGTATTAATATGCTTATGGGAAATTTGTGAAATATGCACTAATCCCTCAACATTCGGAAATACTTCGACAAATGCACCGAATGAAACTAAACGTTTTACAGTTCCTGTTAAAACAGAACCTTTTGAAACACGTTCTTCAATGTTCGACCATGGTCCAGGTAACGTATCTTTTATTGATAAAGAAATACGTTCATTTGCAGGGTCGACTGACAATACTTTCACTTTAACAGCTTGCCCTTCTGATAGTACTGTGCTTACATCTTCAACATGCTCATGGGACACTTGAGATATATGAACTAATCCATCGACACCACCGATATCTATAAAAGCTCCAAATGGTGCAAGACGTTGAACTGTTCCATCTAGTACATCTCCAGCATGAATTCCTTCAAATACTTTTTTCTTATTATTCGCTTTTTGCTCTTCAACAACTGCACGATGAGATAAAATTAAACGGCCTTTTTCTTTATCAAGCTCAGTAATTTTAAATGTTAATGTTTTACCTTTATAGTCTTCAAAATCTTCAACAAAATAATCTTCTACTAAAGATGCAGGAACGAAGCCACGTACGCCTAAATCAACAACTAGGCCACCTTTCACAACATCCTTTACTTCTGCCTCAAAAATTTCACCTGATGCAAACTGTGCTTCGAGCTTATCCCAAGCTTTAAGCGCGTCAACTTTGCGTTTTGATAAAACAAAGTTTTCCTCTTCTACTTTTGTGATCATTAGCTCTAGCTCATCTCCAACTGAAACTACATCAGAAGCTTTTTCAATATGCAAGCTAGAAAGTTCGCTGATTGGGACAATACCATCGAAAGGTGCACCTTCTATAGTAACAGTTACTGCTTTATCATCAACTTGAGCAGCAACGCCCTTCACAATATCTCCTTCACGAAATTCTTGGTCTAATCCTAAGTTCATTTCTTCAGACATATGTAACCCTCCTTCGCATCTTCCAATTTCTATTTTATTCGAAATTGTTCATAAAAACAAAAAATTTTCCTTTAATATCAAAAATTTCATATTGTTTTAAATGAGAAAGCTTCAAATTAGTGTTGTTTATAGCATCTTTTCATTAGCTAATTGCAAAATTGCATTTGCTGCTTCTTCAATTGATAAGCTTGTTGTATCCAAATAGATCGCATCCTCTGCTTGAATTAACGGCGATGCTTCTCTTTCACTATCTAGTTTATCTCGAAGGGCTATTTCTTCTTGTAACTTTTCAATCGTTGAAGGGATACCCCGTTTTTCATTGTCAATAAATCGTCTTCTTGCTCTTTCTTCCACAGAAGCAGACATAAAGATTTTTAGTTCTGCATCTTTTAGTACATGTGTTGCAATATCTCGTCCATCCATTACAATGCCACCCTTTGCAGCAAGTTCCTGTTGTTTTGCAACGAGAATTTCACGAATGTTGGCATGAGCAGCAACCTGACTAACATTTGCCGTTACTTCATTTGATCGGATTGCTTGTGTAACTTCCTCACCGTCTATAAATACAAGTTGTCCATTTTGAGAAGGTTTTAAAATGATTGATGTATTTAATAACATTTTTTCTAAAGATTCAGCATCACTTAATTCTATGTTTTGTTTCAAAGCTTTATACGTAACGGCTCTATACATTGCTCCTGTATCAATATATGTGAAGCCTAAATTTTCTGCAACAATTTTTGCAATGGTACTTTTTCCAGCACCCGCTGGACCATCGATTGCGATTTGAATTTTTTTAACCATGAAAATCCCTACTTTCCTTGCACATTGTATCATATTTATAGACTAATTTCTTTTTTGAGGATATGAACAATAAACAAGAGCTCACTTAGCCCGAAAGCTGCCTGTATTACGTGACAAGTGCTTTTTTAAAAAAATTTTTTTCGATAAAAAATAAATTTGCCCATTTAGAAAGCGTGATACGATAGGTTAGGTATGGATGGTATTGGTTCAACATTGTTCAAAAAATTATCCTTATATAATTCAATAAAAAAGAGCCGCCCGATAAATTATTTTAGGACGGCCCCTTCATCACGAGGTAGTCTCGATTTTATAGACACCACCGGATTCCATTTAATTGGAGAGTAGTTGTTCAGAATTTATCTGGACATCTCAATTATTTACGCCATATATGCATCAGTTTTCCGTCGAATCATTAGTTGACGTTCGAAGCAAAAGCGAACGATATATTGCTTATCAATATTATCCATCTCTATAAATTGAATCGAAGCAAAATTTCGGTTATTCTTTTCAAAAATCCGAATTACTTTCGCATCGGTTTTTACATAGCGAATATCTCCATTTGAAAATGGTAACACAATTGTTAAATGAATTTCATCCCCATCTTTAAATGGAACATCGGATTTTAATATAAGGGCAATACCACCTGCACTAATATCTTCTGTCGTGAACTGATAAAAAATATTGTTGTACTCAACTGCAACATCGACAGGAGTTGTAACTCGTACAAATTCACGTCTTTGAATTTTTACAAACTCTTCATCAGGTGGACATGATAACATAATAATTGGAATGTTATCCATTTTACGTCCTAATACTTCAGTATTGAAAGCAAATGTTCCCTTGTCTTCAGTACTAAACGTGGCACGGAATTGAGCACCCTCCACTAAAAATGCGGTTTTTTTCGTTTCGGTATTTATCGGATAGTCAATACATAGAATATTGCCAACTTGCTCGACAACCTTACAATGAAATTTTTCTACTCGATCAGTATAGGTTGGTTCTAATGTTAATGGAGTCCCGATTTTTAGTTGCATAAGTCTCGCCTCGCACAATAATGATAGTTCTATTATTGCACGAAACGGTTGTTTTTTCTAGAACTTTTGCATTATTTGGAATTAAGACAGATATTCAACTTTTACTACATCATGTGTTTCAGCATCTACTACGATTCTAAATGTATCTTGAATGTCATTGTCAAAGTGTGCAATGACTTGGTAGCATTTTCTTAATTGTAATGCTTCATTTTCTGTATAAATTAATTTTTCATCCTCTACTAGAGTTCCTGGACGGAAGAATGCTTTCCAATCAATCGGATTTACTTTTTGATTTTCATTAATTTTTTCTTCTTGTACATATTCCATTGCATTTAATCCAAGTAATTCCCCTGTATCTTTTGCTAGTTTCATTTGAATACCATCTGGATAAACAAGGGCTTTATCCTCCCCAACAACTCTTGCTAATGCAATATGCCATGCTTCATGATTTTCACGCATTTCAACTATTTGCAAATCATTATATCCTGCTTGTTTTAATAATTTATTTGTTAATTCTTTTATTTCCTGCTGATTCACATTGTTTTCTTCCGACACTGGACGTTCAGATAAAAATGATAGGATATGACCGCCTTTTACTGTAATATCTGCATAACCGATACGGCTTCCCTTTACAAATTGAATATGATAGAAAGGATAAGGCGCATCTTCTTTACTTGATGATACAGTATAAGTCGCATCTTTTATTCCCGGTACAACTAGTTCTAATTGCTCAATTGCTTCTTCTTTTGTTATTTCTCGATCATTAAGATTTTTTAAATCTCTTTTCTTTTGCCAATCAGATTCACTAGCAGTTAAAGGGAAATCCGTTTCAGTATAAGATTTTAAGTTTGCAGCAACATTTTTAAATGGTGAATCCTTCGTTTCTTTTGTTGCGACTTGTGACCATTTGGAGAAATCTCCGTCATTTTGATAAAAATTCGATGTTGCAACAGTCCATTCATCTGAAAGTGTTTCTAAATTTTGATGAACAACTTCCATTTTTTTATGCCATGTCTCATAATTTCCATTATCTGCAACAGCTTTTGCCTCTTGTCCTATTTTCCCTACATAACGTAGCCACTGATTTGTTACTTCAGTATTTAACGGTAAGCCACTAATAACAGAGCGAAACTCATTACTTGTACGCCAAATGTTATCTAATTCTTTCTCAAGAGCTTGCTGATCTTGAAAAAGTAAAGATTGAGAGACAGACTGTTGAAGTGTCGTTAACTTTTCTGAAGCACTCGTTAAAGAATTAGTATATTGCCCGTAAATCGTTTGTTCAAGTTGATCATTTTTTTGTTTTGTATCGTACGCATATAATCCAAGAGCTAATACTGCAATTGAAAGTAAATAGATTGCACTTTTCATGTTCTCCCTCCTTTAATAACAGAAAATATGTTCACCGATTTGTTTGATTTGTGTTCTAGACCAAATCCAAGCACTTGTCGCGGTATTTGGATTAAAATAATACAAAGCATTTTCAGATGGATCCCAACCATTCATTGCGTCTAATACAGCTTGTTTTGCTCTTTCATTAGGTGTTAACCAAATTTGTCCGTCAGCAACTGCTGTAAAAGCTCGCGGTTGGAAAATAATCTCAGAAATTGTATTTGGAAAATCTGGTGACTCAAGGCGATTTAAAATAACAGCCGCAACCGCTACTTGCCCTTCATAAGGTTCACCACGTGCTTCCCCATAAACAGCATTTGCCATTAATTGCAAATCACGTTCCGTATATTTTGCAGGGAGCTGAACACTCGTGTTACTTGTTGAACCTTGTGATCCACCGCCTCCACCACCGCCACCTTTAGTTTGATTAGCGAGCGGTGTTCCACCATAATGGGTAAATCGACTACCATTTGCAATTTGTTGTTTTACCCAATCCCTATGATATTGGCTTGCATTTACTAATTTTTCTTTAGTTCTGGAGCCTACAACTCCATCAACAGTTAGTCCGTATTTTTCTTGGAAGTTTCGTACTGCCCAGTAGGTTCCATAGCCAAAAATACCGTCAATTTTCCCTTTATAAAAGCCGATCCATTGCAACCTTGCCTGCAATTCGATGACATCATCTCCAAATGCACCTCTTTCAATCACTTGACTTGAAAATGCTAAAGTTTCATTTGGTTTCACTACAGCAAAAGTTCCAAACAGCAAAATGATTGACATAAAGATACTTCTTACCATTTATTTCACTCCTTTCTCATAGCATGTAAAAAACATTAGCTTTTATACATTTCTTAAAAGTCAAAACCACCAGTATAACTGGTGGTTTGCTCTTCGCGTGAAACGCTGGGTTACTGGCTCCTGTCTAAAGACATTCTGAAAGGTCCGCCAACCGCACTTCGCTTCCTCACTTTGCCGCTAAAGCG
>JAEXYZ010000022.1 GCA_023405135.1 Bacillota bacterium
AAACGAAAAAGAGTAAGAAATAGACAAAGAAAGAAGGCACTTTCTGTTCAAAATCGAACAGAAAGTGCCTTTTTTTTATTCTGAAAAACCGATACGCAATAAAAAGCGTAAGTTTTTCAGTGCCCTCTATTAGGTAGATGAATTTTTATTTTTTCATCTGTCTACCTAATAGGGAGCATATCATTTTCTGGATAGCCTTTTTTTATAAAACTTTTTAATATAGTGATTTATTTTTCCTTCACTATGAATAGAACTAAGTGGTTATTGGCTAATTTGTTAGTAAAGAGCATTTAAAAGGAGAAAGGATTATGAGAAAAAATTATGTTTATGCTTTTTTAGCAATTGCCATTGTTTTTACGATTGTAGGCTATTATACAATCAATAAGAAAGAAATAGCTCCAATTGAAAAGGAAGAACAATTAACAGCTACGGATGTTTATTGGTCATATGACGGTATCAATGGCCCAAATGAATGGATGAACGTTGATTCCTCCTACGAAGCATGTGGAAGAGGGGAATTGCAATCTCCTATTAATATCGAGGTTGCTAAAACAGCTAAACAAAAACTGAATGAAGAAATCCATCTTAATTATGAGGAAGCTATTTTTTCGGTTGAAAATAATGGACATACAATTCAAGCGAATTCTACTTCAATAGATAATTCATTGATGATTGAAGATGAAAAGTATGATCTTACAGCAATTCATTTCCATTCGCCGAGTGAACATCAATTAAATGGCCAATATTTTGATATGGAAGCCCATCTTTTCCATAAATCAGAAACAGGAGATTTAGCAGTTATTGGCTTATTTATAAAGAGTGGAGAAGAAAACGAGCTATTAGCTGAAATGTGGGAAGAAATGCCCACAGATGGAAATGAAGCAGCTAAAATTTTGCAAAATCCTATAAATTTACAGCAACTTTTACCTAAAGATAAAAGTATGTTCCAATATGTTGGATCATTAACTACACCGCCATGTACAGAAGGAGTAAATTGGTTTATATTAGAACAACCAATTGAAATGTCTAATGAACAAATTAACCAGTTCAGTTCTATTTTCTTACAAAATAATCGTCCGATTCAGGAATTAAACGGTCGTGATGTTTATAAGATCAATTTAGACTAATAAACAATTTAATGAAACGTAATCTAATTGGTAATTAGGTTACGTTTTTTATTTACTTTTTAAGTATGAAAAAAAGAAAGCGGAGAATAATATAAGAACACAATAGATTCTTTGTGTATAAAGCTAAAATAATTAGGAGGTTCTTACATGGGAATCGTTTATCGATTAGCCTTAGTTTTTGCTATTATCGGTGCAATTAATTGGGGTCTTATCGGTTTATTTCAATTTGATTTAGTGGCAACAATATTTAATGGCCAAAATTCATTTTTAGCAAGAACTGTATACACTCTTGTAGGTATAAGTGGCCTATTATGTATTCCACTATTATTCAAATCTTATGAAGAAGACGATTTGGAAATTGTCGATAACCAATTTAGTAATGCATATACAAATACAAATTATCAAACTGAGTTTGGTGAAGAAGAGGTTTTTTCTCAGGTTCAAAAAGAACGTGCAACAGAATTATATGATAATGATGATGATAAAAAGGAATAAAATATGTACCAAAAGTTTACGATGTAGACCTTTGGGACTTTTTTGATTTAATTAACAATATCATTACTAAAAAAGTTCCGTCCTAATATTCGGACGGAACTTTTTCTATTTTGTTAAATATTCATATTTTTTCGGGAAGGTAACACCGATTTTTTCGAATTCAGATTTGGCTTCTCCAATACGTTCTTTAACTTTCGCCTTAGATTCTTCATCTAATTTTTCATAACTTTCACGCATTGGATGCTTTGGCATTTCGACTCCAAGTTCAGCTAATTTCTTTTTGCCATCTTCCCAAGATAGAGAACCGTCTTTCATTTGTTTAAAAATCTCTTTTGCTTTTTCCTTCGTTTCATCATCTAAGTTTTCAAACATCTTACATTTTCCATGTTTCTCGGGTAGTGCTACACCAAGCTCTTTTAATTGTTGATCAGCTTCTTCTTTTGTTATTTTTCCTTCTTTTAAATCTTTGAACACATTTTTAACTTTTTCTTTTGTTTCATCATCTAAATTATCAAACATTTTATGTTTTTCTTTGTGCTCTGGTACCTTTAATCCTAAAGTATCTAAGTCTGCTTTTAATGAACTTAATATATTATCAACTTTTTCTTTTGTTTGAATATCTAGCTTCTCATATTCTTCTTTAAATTTATGATGGTTTCCCTCAGCGAAAGCAGTGTAAGAGATGCTATTCATCATAGCTACAGTTAAAAATGATGCAATTATAAAAGATAGAAAGTTCTTTTTAAATTTCAATTTTATTCACTCCTTATAAAGTTAAAGTTCTAAATAGATTTGTGAAGGAAGAATTTACACCACCTTTAAAAATCTTCACAAAAAAAACGAGGTTTATTTGCTTTTTTACAATTAATATTTTGTGAAAGTAACAAAACTTTATACTTACGAATGATTTTAGTTATAAATTCGTTTCTAAAAGAATATAGTTCTTTTATGGAATAATTTCCAAAATTTAAGGGGAATATAAAGAAAAGGAAATTGTGCTTGAGAGAGGTATTTTTATGAATTATATTTTATGTGCCTTATTAATGGGATGTATCGCTTTTACTTTGTTTTATTTAGGTCGAAAAATATCTTATAGTTATAATCTTTATAATCCTTCAATTACTTTAGGATTTGGGATTATCTTTTTTCTTATTAAAATGATTTTTTCAGAACAAAATACTATAGGATATTCAATTGATGTAATGATAACAACTATATTGTTTTTCATTTGGATGATAGCGGTTATAGAAGCTGTTATTATCGATATTTTTGAAACTGGGGATCAAATACTAAAAGATGTTCGATTATTAAGGGAAAAAATTAAATTAAAAGAAATAAAAATAGTAGTAACTTCCTTACTCCACAATTGGAAGCGTACATTTGTAAGAAATAAAAAGACAACATAGTCAAAACCACCAGTATAACTGGTGGTTTGCTCTTCGCGTGAAACGCTGGGTTACTGGCTCCTGTCTAAAGACATTCTGAAAGGTCCGCCAACCGCACTTCGCTTCCTCACTTTGCCGCTAAAGCG
>JAEXYZ010000066.1 GCA_023405135.1 Bacillota bacterium
CGCAGGAGCAGATGTTTTTTGCGACGAGTAACCGCAGGAGCAGATGTTTTTTGCGACGAGTAACCGCAGGAGCAGATGTTTTTTGCGACGAGTAACCGCAGGAGCACCCGATGTGGCGCTCTCGCCATTGCGCTTTTCTGAGTATGATTGACATAATTGAACGTACACAATAAGTTTAATAAAGAGGTGAATTTTATGGAATGGTTTAATGTAGGACGTATTGTCAATACACATGGCATACGTGGTGAAGTACGTGTAATCTCATCAACAGATTTTGAAGAAGTCCGTTTTGCACAAGGGAGCAAATTGGCTGTGTTCAAAAAAGATGATAAAAAACCAATTTGGGTAACTGTTGAAAGTGCACGTCGACATAAAAACTTTATTTTATTAACATTTGAAGGATACAATAACATTAATTTAGTTGAGCCGTTTAAAGAAGGTTTATTAAAAGTAACAAAAGATCAATTAGGTGATGATGAGCTAGAGGAAAATGAATACTATTATTTCGAAATCATCGGCTGTGAAGTTATTTCCGAAGAAGGAGAAAAGATAGGGACTGTAACAGACATTTTAGAAACGGGTGCAAATGATGTTTGGGAAGTAAAATCAACAGATGGTAAAAAGCATTATATTCCGTATATTGAAGATGTTGTGAAAGATATTAATTTGGATGACAAGAAAATTATCATTCACGTTATGGAAGGATTATTATAATGAATATTCATGTCTTAAGTTTATTTCCTGATATGTTTACAGGGGTTTTTGGCTCATCCATCTTAAAGAAGGCTCAAGAAAAGGGTGCAGTATCACTAACTGTTTCAGATATAAGAGAATTTAGCGACAATAAACATAAACAAGTTGATGATTACCCATATGGTGGTGGAGCAGGGATGGTTTTAAAGCCAGAGCCGATGTTTCAAGCGGTTGAAACAATTGCTGAAGGTCGAAACCCAAGAATCATCCTTATGTGTCCTCAAGGTGAGCGTTTTACTCAAAAGAAGGCAGAAGAACTTTCAAAAGAACAAGATCTTGTCTTTCTATGTGGACATTATGAAGGGTATGATGAACGCATTCGTCAATATCTTGTAACAGATGAAATTTCAATTGGGGATTTTGTTTTAACTGGCGGAGAATTGCCTGCTATGACTGTTATTGATGCGGTAGTTAGACTTTTACCGGGTGTTTTAGGACAAGAAGATTCCCATATCCACGATTCTTTTTCAACAGGTTTACTAGAGCATCCACATTATACACGTCCAGCAGAGTTTCGAGGAATGAAAGTGCCTGATGTATTAATATCTGGGAATCATGGGAAAATTGATAAATGGCGTGAGGAACAATCATTAAAAAGAACTTTCGAAAGACGACCTGATTTGCTCGAACAAATGGAGTTAACATCAGAACAAATAGCATATATTGAAAAGTTGAAGAACGAAAATAATCGTTAAACGACTTGCAAAAATCAATGAAAATATGTTATTATTCATTCTGTGCTTCTATATGAAGTGCTGAATTACGGTGTTCCGCTGTGATCAATTAGGATTGTATGAGCATCTGTCTAAGGAGAGAAAATTTATGTCAAACATTATTGCAGAAATTACAAAAGATCAACTTCGTTCTGATCTACCAACTTTCCGTCCTGGTGACACTGTTCGCGTACACGTGAAAGTAGTAGAGGGTACTCGTGAACGTATCCAAGTATTCGAAGGTGTAGTAATTAAACGTCGTGGAGGCGGAATTAGCGAAACTTTCACAGTTCGTAAAATTTCTTATGGTGTTGGTGTTGAACGTACATTCCCTGTACACACTCCAAAAATCGCTAAATTAGAAGTTATCCGTCGTGGTAAAGTACGTCGTGCTAAACTTTACTATTTACGTAACCTACGTGGTAAAGCTGCTCGTATTAAAGAAATCCGATAATCTATTTAGAATGGGGGCTTGTTTGCAAGCTCCCTTTCTTTTTGCTTGTACAATATAATTCATTTGCTATAAAATGGTGTTAGATAGATGGGGGGACTTCTCTCGTGGAAAAGGCGAAAAAAGAGAAAAATGAAATTTGGGAATGGACAAAAGCGCTTATTATAGCGTTTGCAATTGCAGTACTTATTCGTTATTTTTTATTTACACCAATTGTAGTTGATGGTGATTCCATGATGCCAACTCTTGTAGATGGTGATCGAATGATTGTAAATAAATTAGGTGAACTTGATCGTTTTGATATTGTTGTATTCCATGCACCTGAGGGTAAGGACTATATTAAACGAGTAATCGGGCTACCAGGTGACTATATTGAATATAAAGACGATCAATTATATATAAATGGAAAACCTGTTGACGAACCGTATTTAGATGAGTATAAATCCCAACTTACAGAGGGAACATTAACTCAAGACTTTACTTTACAAGACATTGATCCAACACTAGAAGCAATTCCCGAAGGCTATGTTTTCGTTATGGGTGACAATCGCCGATATAGTAAAGATAGTCGCCATATTGGTATTGTTAGTGAAGAAAAAATTATAGGAAAAACAAATATTGTATTTTGGCCATTAAGTGAAATGCAGGTAGTAGAATAATACGTATGTTTCGAAAGGAGGTTCAATTGAAATCTCCTTTTCTTTTTGGCAGTTAAGGAAAATAAATATTCGAAATCCGTATAATAAAAGCATACATAAAGGAGATGACAACATGACAATTCAATGGTTTCCAGGGCATATGGCAAAAGCAAGACGGGAAGTATCTGAAAAATTAAAGCTTGTCGATATTATTTTTGAATTAATTGATGCCCGTTTACCTCTATCATCTAGAAATCCAATGATTGATCAAGTAATTAATCAAAAACCACGTCTACTCATTTTAAATAAAGCAGATATGGCTGATGATGCACAAACACAAAAATGGGTTCAATATTTTGCGGACCGAGGACATACAGCGGTTGCAATTAATTCGTTAGATGGTAAAGGGCTGCAACGGGTGACAAAAGCTGCACAAGAAATACTAGCAGAGAAATGGGCACGTATGAAGGCTAAAGGAATGAAGCCACGAGCAATTCGTGCCATGATTGTAGGGATTCCGAATGTTGGAAAATCTACCTTAATTAATCGTTTAGCGAAAAAGAACATTGCAAAAACAGGGAATACACCAGGTGTAACGAAGGCGCAACAATGGATTAAAGTAGGTAAGGATTTAGAGCTATTAGATACGCCGGGAATTTTATGGCCAAAATTTGAGGATCAAGAAGTTGGATTGAAGCTAGCTTTAACAGGGGCAATTAAAGATACGATTATTAATATGGAAGATTTAGCGGTATACGGATTACGTTTTCTTTCAATCCATTACCCTAACCGAATGGAAGAACGTTATGGTCTAACATTTGTTCATGAAGATTTAGTTGAAACCTTTGACCATATTGGGAAGTTAAGAAGAGTGTTTGGACCAGGTGGAGAAATCGATTACGATCAAGTTGCGGAAATTATCGTACGCGACATTCGTAATCAAAATCTAGGTACACTAACATTTGATATTGTTGAAGAACAACTAGAAAAAGAAGCAATGTCAGAAGAATAATAATTGCCATTCGCATTGTGCTTTGACGCATGAAGCGAATGGCAAATTTTTTTTGTAGCTATAGCTAAGTCGTCCACAGTATATTATGCAGGCATTTCAGTAGGAGTTGGAGCTGCATAACCATCTGAGTATTTTGAATCAATTGCTTCTCGAATTTCTTTTAATGTCTTACCTTCCTTATACATTTGAACTGATTCAACTGCAATTTCTAAACAAACGAGACAACGTGTACCGTGGTCGTCCCATACAATTGATCCATCTTCTCGAGTTTCAGCAATAAAGCAGTTTAAATTACTTCGATGCCCTGCACTTTCACCACAACCACAATAGCAAGGTATCCATTGTAAAATATCTGTTGCTTGTCCAGCGACTTGATAAACTAAACGAATATCCTCAGTTTGAGAAGCTAAAAAGTTTGGTAACTCCTGTGCCGATGCGGTTAATTCTTGAAGATCTCCTGATAGATGATTATGTGCAATAGTTGATGAGTCGCCATTTTCCTCGACAGATAAATGCTCTTCTTTACTATGTTCCTTTTCTGAACCACTATTACATGCAGATAAAACTAGTACTAATCCAGCAAAGAGAGGGAATATTTTTTTCATATGTTTCTCCTCCATTCATAAAGTCCTTCTAATTATATTCTCATTAATAGAACGAATACAATGACATATATGTTACAGTTAAAAGTAGTACATCACAATCGAAATGCTAAATATTTAAAATATACATAGTTTTAACTTGAATAATTTTTCTTTTATGACATTTAAAAAATGCCGATAAAAAGTATAGAAACTTTAGGGAAGTGTAGTGAAATGGTAAAAACAATTAAAGAAATAACAATCGCTTTAAATGAGGCAAAGCAATATGAACAATGGATGGAAGAACTTAAGCAGGACGAACGAGCAGGTGTTCAAAAGGCGTGGAAACAATGGGAAAATCGAATGAAAAAACAACAATTATTAATCGAAGAACATGATAGTAAAATTCGTTTTGATATGTCTTTTATGCCCTTTGAAAATGCATTCATAGCTGGCATTGATGAAGCGGGTAGAGGCCCGTTAGCTGGTCCAGTTGTTACTGCGGCTGTTATATTACCATATAACTGTGAGAGGTTTATTGGCATTAATGATTCAAAGCAACTTTCTAAAAAAGCACGAGCAGATTTTGCCGAAATCATTAAAGAGCATGCATTAGCCTACTCAATTCATTTTCAAAGTGTTGAAGAGATTGATCGATTAAATATTTATGAAGCAACAAAACAATCCATGAAAAAAAGTGTTGAAAGCCTAACAATTTGTCCACACTTTTGTATTGTGGATGCTATGACATTACCGATATCGATACCGCAAAAATCGGTTATAAAAGGGGATGCCAAGAGCTTAGCGATTGCGGCAGCTTCAATATTAGCGAAAAATGCCCGTGATGAATATATGGAGAAACTACATGAACAATATCCAGCCTATGGATTTGACCAAAATGCTGGATATGGAACGAAACAGCATTTAGAAGCCCTTGAACAATGCGGTCCAACGATAGAGCATCGAAAAAGTTTTGAACCAATTAAATCAATGGTGGAAAGTAAGGAGCGATTACTGTTATGACATCCGCATCATTTAACCCGATTCAAATGCAAAGTACAGCGATCCAGCAAACCCAGCCTCTATCATTAAGGCAAGGGCAAGTATTTAATGGAACGATAAAAAAACTGTATCCAGATCAAATGGCAGAGATCCAGGTTGGTAACCAAAAATTATTTGCTAAGCTAGAAACGCCGTTAAAAGCGGGAGATTCTCATTTTTTCCAAGTAACTAGTATCAATCCCCAGACAGAGTTAAAAGTTGTTACAGGACCAATGCATCCTTCTCAGACAACATCACAGCAAATGAATCAATTACTTGATTCTATGAATTTGCCAAAGACTGCAGAGTTACAGCAAATATTGGCTCATTTTATTAAAAATCAATTACCTATATCAAAGGAACAACTCGTTCAAGGGGAAATTTGGTTAAATAATTTACCTCAAGGTACGTTGAAAAATGAAGCTGTTCAAGTTATACAACGCATGATTGAATTAAAGTTGCCTTTTACTAACGAAATATTCAAAGGATTATTATTTGGGGCAAAAACAACTGGCATGGCAGAAGCAATTGAAAACTTTTCACAAGCATTAAGTAAAGAAGTTAATATGTCTCAGCAGGTGAAATCTACGTTACTTCAGCAATTGCAAACAATCGCAAAACCATTTGCAGCAGAAACGGGTGGACTTATATTATCGAAGGCTATTCAGACACTACTATCGCCTGAAACTGACGCTAATAAATTACAAGCATTAAATTTATTAAAGGAGGCCAATGTTCTATCTAAAAATGCAACAGTTCAAAATTGGTTATCTCAAAGTTTTCAACAAATAACATTAAATAAAAGGCCAAATGTTGAACTACAAAAGGTATTTGCCGGTCAATTAACTCAAATGGTCGCTTCAACTAATATAACGAATGTGCAGCATACGGTTACTCAAGTAAAGGAATGGGTGGCAAATCAGCAATTGTTAACTTTCGACCAAAAGGCACAGCTTCAACAACTTATTGCTCGATTTGATGGATTACCGAAAAATGCGCAAACAGTAGAGTTATTTGCAAAGCAGCTCCATGAACAGTTAGTAAAATCCTTTTCAGAAAATGCGATGAGTCATGTATTTACACAGGATGAGAAAGGGGTTTCTGCTAAAGACCAATTGATGTCATTAATAAAGTTCGATGCTGTTAAAAATCTTCAAATACCATTTTCAAACATTTTAAAAGCTGCTAATGATTCAGTTGAACCTTTTATACAAAATGTAACGACACAAGCTGAAGCACAAGTTCAAGCTTCCATTGATAGTAAGGCTATGGAGCAAGCGATAAAATCAATTTTTAAATCGTTAGGAATGAGTTTTGAAGCATCCTTAAATAATAAGGCGGGCGATATTCAAGAAATAGCACAATCTATAAAACCGCAGCTTTTATCTTTAATACAGGATGCGCAAACTTCCCAGCCATTAAAGGAAGCGTCTGATGTTATTTTATCAAGACTAAATGGAATGCAATTATATTCAGGGGAAAATGGTCCACAGCATCAACTAATTATGCAAATTCCATTACAGTTTTTAGGAAGACATGCTGATGCAACACTTCAATGGAACGGCCGTATGAAAGAAAACGGTAAAATTGATGCGGATTATGCAAGAGTTTTATTTTATTTAAATATGGAAGCATTACAAGAAACAGTAGTTGATATGCAAGTGCAAAATCGAATTATCACAATTAATCTTTATAATAATCATCCTAAGCTTGAAAATCTTGCAGAACCTTTAAAACAATCCCTTAAAACCGGATTACTAGAAAAAGATTATCAGCTTTCGGGATTATTTATAAAACAATTTGAAAATACAAAGTCTCAAATAATTAAGGAAAACCCGATAAAACAAAAAAATGATTCAAAATTTCATAGTGGAGTAGATATTCGAATATGAGCGAGAAAAAATTAGTTAGAAAAGAAGCAATTGCTCTTTCATATAATCAAGATAACCGCAATAGCCCTACTGTAGTAGCAAAAGGAAAGGGGAAAATAGCGGACAACATTTTAGAACAAGCATCGCTCCATAATGTACCGATTTATGAAGATCCAAATCTTGTTGAATTGTTAGGTAAATTAGATTTAAACGACTCGATACCGGAACAATTGTATCAGGCGGTTGCGGAAGTTTTTGCCTTTGTTTACAGACTGGATCGTGATTATAATGCATTAACAAAGGGCAAATAGTGTTATAGTGAAACAATTTGAAGTTGATTAATTTACTAACATAATATAGAAAAATATGTAATAAGACATTAAAATATATACAAATAATACAATAATAGACTTTGTCGGAATATTTGTATAGAATAGATTATGTTAAGAAAATAATTTCCAAAAGGCTGATTGGAGGATGTATCATGAATATCCATGAATATCAAGGGAAGGAAATCCTAAGAAAATATGGTGTAGCTGTACCAAATGGTAAAGTTGCATTTTCACCAGAGGAAGCAGTGAAGGTTGCAAAAGAACTTGGTTCAAATGTAATCGTTGTAAAAGCTCAAATCCATGCTGGTGGTCGTGGTAAAGCTGGGGGTGTAAAAATCGCGAAGAATTTGGATGAAGTCCGTACTTACGCGAAAGAATTATTAGGAAAAATTTTAGTGACACATCAAACAGGTCCAGAGGGTAAAGAAGTAAAACGACTTTACATTGAAGAAGGATCTGATATTAAAAAAGAATATTATTTAAGTTTCGTTTTAGATAGAGCAACATCTAGAGTCACTCTTATGGGTTCTGAAGAGGGGGGGATGGATATTGAAGAGGTTGCAGCGGAGATGCCTGAAAAAATCTTTAAAGAAGTAATTGATCCTGTAACGGGCTTACTTCCTTTCCAAGCGCGTAGAATGGCATTTAATATGAATATCCCACCGAAGCTTGTTAATAAAGCTTCAAAGTTAATGTTAGGCCTATACGAAGCATTTGTAGATAAAGATGCATCTATACTTGAAATTAACCCACTTGTTGTAACGGGTGGAGACGAAGTAATGGCGCTTGATGCAAAATTTAATTTTGATGCAAATGCATTATATCGTCATAAAGATATTGTCGAATTAAGAGACTTTGATGAAGAAAATCCAAAAGAGATTGAAGCATCCAAATATGATTTAAGTTATATTTCGCTAGATGGCAATATCGGTTGTATGGTAAACGGAGCAGGTTTAGCAATGGCAACGATGGATACGATTAGTTATTACGGTGGCCAACCTGCTAACTTCCTTGACGTTGGTGGCGGTGCAACAACAGAAAAAGTTACTGAAGCATTCAAAATTATTTTGTCTGACCCTAACGTAAAAGGTATATTCGTTAACATTTTTGGCGGAATTATGAAGTGTGATGTTATCGCTGAAGGTGTTATTGCTGCTGCGAAACAATTAGGTTTAAAAGTTCCATTAGTTGTTCGATTAGAAGGAACAAATGTCGATCGCGGAAAAGAATTATTAAATGCTTCCGGATTGAATATTGTTGCAGCTGATTCAATGGCTGATGGTGCAGAAAAAATTGTAGAGCTTGTAGGTTAAGGGGAGGCAGGGAAATTTCATGAGTGTTTATATTAATGCAGATACAAAGGTAATTGTTCAAGGTATTACAGGAGAAACAGCTCTTTTCCATACGAAACAAATGTTAGAATATGGCACAAAAATAGTTGCCGGGGTAACACCAGGTAAAGGTGGGCAAGTAATAGAAGGAGTACCTGTATTCAATACAGTTCAAGATGCTGTAGATGAAACAGGTGCAAATGTATCAGTTATTTATGTGCCAGCCCCATTTGCTGCTGATGCAATTTTAGAAGCTGTAGATGCTGAACTAGATTTAACGATTTGTATTACAGAACATATTCCAGTATTGGATATGGTGAAGGTAAAACGTTATATGGAAGGAAAGAAAACACGATTAGTAGGTCCAAACTGCCCAGGTGTTATTAGTGCTGATGAATGTAAAATTGGAATTATGCCAGGTTATATTCATAAAAAAGGTCATGTCGGTGTTGTATCCCGTTCAGGAACACTTACTTATGAAGCAGTACACCAGTTAACACAGGCTGGAATCGGTCAATCAACAGCTGTTGGAATCGGTGGAGACCCAGTTAATGGTACAAACTTTATCGATGTACTTTCTGAATTTAACAAAGATCCAGAAACTTATGCGGTAGTTATGATCGGTGAAATCGGCGGAACTGCAGAAGAAGAAGCTGCAGCATGGATTAAAGAAAATATGACAAAACCTGTAGTTGGCTTTATTGGTGGTCAAACTGCACCTCCTGGAAAGCGGATGGGACATGCTGGAGCAATTATTTCAGGTGGTAAAGGAACAGCAAAAGAAAAAATTAAAGCGATGAATGAAGCTGGAATTGAGGTAGCAGCAACGCCGTCTGTTATCGGAGAAACGTTAATTAAAGTAATAAAAGAAAAGGGTCTATACGAAAAATGTAAAACCCATTAAAATAAAGGTGCAGCGAGCATGCTGCACCTTCTTTTTTGCGGTCATATCTTCTTTGTTCATGATTTTTCGATTTAAAAGAGGAGTGATTTTTATTGAATTCTTTGCAAGAGCTTCTTGCTCTACACTACTCTTATCCTCTCACTTTAAACAAACTCCAAAAATTATTACAGTCTTGTTCTTCCATTGAAAATATAAAAAATTTGTCATCTTCTAATTTCTCTAAAATTCTATCAATATCGACAAAAAATGCAGAGAATATTTTACTAAATTTCCATCGAGTGTTAAAAATGAATTTATTAGATGCATATACTTCTGCTAATATAAAGGTTATTCCTTTTTATAGTGAATATTATCCAGAAAAATTAATGGAGTTAATCGATCCTCCAACGATTCTTTACGCCAAAGGAGATATCTCCATTTTAAAAAATATGAACAAAATTGCTATTATTGGTTCAAGAAAAGCAACAAACTATTCTGAATTGGCAATGGATATGATTGTACCGCCCCTTATTGAAAATAATTATATTATTGTAAGTGGACTTGCTAAAGGTGCTGACAGTTTGGCGCACAAAGCAGCAATTAAATACGGTGGAAAAACAATAGCGGTGCTTGGACATGGATTTTCACATCTTTATCCAAAAGAAAATAAAAAGCTTGCAGAAGAGATGGAAGGAAATCAGTTACTATTAACAGAATATCCTCCATATGTTGGGATTCAGAAATGGCATTTTCCGATGAGAAATCGTATTATAAGCGGTATTAGTGAAGCTGTTGTTGTAACAGAAGCGGCATTGAAAAGTGGCTCTCTCATTACGACAGAACACGCTCTAGAACATGGGAAAGATGTATTTGTTGTGCCAGGACCAATAACTTCTGAACAGTCGAAAGGAACGAATAGTTTGTTAAGAGAAGGGGCAATTCCTATATGGAATGGCCATCAAATAATAGAGGAATTAAAATTGTTTTTTAGGTAAATATTGAAAAAAAGTTGCATTATTATAAAAACTGTTATACATTTTGCAACAGGAATTCATTTTAACTTTACTTTTGGGAAGAGTTTCCTGTAAAAATAAAAAGTAAAGCACCATTGCTTAGTTATGTTCTAGAATTGACTAAAAGTTATAACTTGAACAGAGATTTTGCAAGGTGAATTTATTAATAACAATTTACCTCTACAAGGGGGAAGTATAGATGGCAGATTATTTAGTGATTGTAGAGTCACCAGCAAAAGCAAAAACAATTGAAAGATACTTAGGAAAGAAATATAAAGTAAAAGCCTCTATTGGTCATGTTCGTGATTTACCACGAAGCCAAACAGGAATTGATACAGAAAATAATTACGAGCCTAAGTATATTACCATTCGAGGAAAAGGGCCTGTATTACAGGACTTAAAATCAGCAGCGAAAAAAGCAAAAAAAGTATATCTCGCAGCCGATCCAGATCGCGAAGGAGAAGCGATTGCATGGCATTTAGCAACCGCTTTAAATATTGATACAAATTCAGATTGCCGTGTCGTTTTCAATGAAATTACGAAAGATGCAATTTTAGATTCATTTAAACAACCGCGTGCAATTAATATGGATTTAGTCGATGCTCAGCAAGCTAGACGTATTTTAGATCGTCTAGTAGGGTATAACATCAGTCCGATCCTTTGGAAAAAAGTTAAAAAGGGATTGTCAGCAGGACGTGTTCAATCTGTTGCGCTTCGATTAATTATTGATCGAGAAGAGGAAATTAAAAATTTCGTTCCTGAAGAATATTGGACAATTGAAGGACAATTCGAAAAAGGGAAAAAACAGTTTGACGCTTTATACTATGGTAGTGAAAAAGAAAAAATCAAGCTTACAAATGAAGAGCAAGTCAAAGTTATATTAAGTAGCTTAAAAAATGATGAGTTTAAAGTAACAAATGTCGTTAAAAAAGAAAGAAAGCGAAATGCGGCACCTGCCTTTACAACATCTTCTTTACAGCAAGAGGCAGCAAGAAAACTAAATTTCCGTGCGAAGAAAACGATGATGTTAGCGCAGCAGTTATACGAAGGTATCGATATAGGTAAGAAGGTAGGTACAGTTGGGTTAATTACATATATGAGAACTGACTCAACACGTATTTCAGATAGTGCTAAAGCTGAAGCTAATAATTATATAAACGAAAAGTATGGAAAAGATTATATAGTCGATGAACAAAAACAAGCTAAAAAATCTACGAATGCTCAAGATGCCCACGAAGCGATTCGTCCAACTAGTGTGTCAAGAACACCGGATGAATTGAAAGAAGTTTTAAGCCGTGATCAATTACGTCTATATCGACTTATTTGGGAACGTTTTATTGCAAGTCAAATGGCACCTGCTATTTTAGATACTGTATCGGTAGATTTAGTAAATGGAGATGTTCAATTCCGTGCGAATGGTTCCCATGTGAAATTTCCTGGTTTCATGAAACTTTATATTGAAGGTACAGATGATCAATCTGAAGAAACAACAAAGCTATTGCCTGAGATGGAAGTAGGGGATACAGTAAAATCCCTAGAAATTGAACCGAAGCAACACTTTACACAGCCACCACCACGTTTTACAGAGGCACGACTAGTAAAGGAACTTGAAGAACTTGGTATTGGACGACCTTCAACGTATGCACCAACATTAGACGTTATTCAAAAACGAGGCTATGTACAATTAGACGCTAAAAGATTTGTTCCAACAGAGCTTGGAGAAATTGTTCATCAGTTTATGCTCGAATTTTTCCCTGAAATCATTAATATCGAATTCACGGCAAAAATGGAAGAAGATTTAGATAAAATTGAAGATGGCCAAATAAACTGGGTAAAAATCATCGATGAATTTTATAAAGATTTCGAAAAACATGTAAAGCATGCTGATGAAGTGATGGAAAAAATAGAAATAAAAGATGAACCAGCTGGTGAGGATTGTGAAAAATGTGGTTCTCCAATGGTTTATAAACTTGGCCGATATGGGAAGTTTATGGCTTGTTCAAATTTCCCAGAATGTCGTAATACAAAAGCGATTATGAAGCCGATTGGAGTAAAATGTCCAAACTGTGATACTGGTGAAATTGTAGAAAGAAAAAGTAAAACAAAACGTCTTTTCTATGGATGTAATACTTATCCAGAGTGTGATTTTGTATCGTGGGATAAGCCGATTAGTAGACCGTGTCCAAAATGTAGTTCACTTTTAGTTGAGAAGAAAATTAAAAAAGGTGTTCAAATTCAATGTACTAAATGTGACTATGAAGAGGCACCATCTCAATAAAAAATGTATTTCTAAATTTTGTGAATAATCAAACAATATAATTGCTAAATGCCTCATTAAATTGTTATAATTTATGAGGCATTTTCTTTTTTTCTTTTGTAAAAAAGTATAAAATTTAATTTCTATCAAGGTATATTCTGCTTCATATAAAGGAAAGCAGTGTGTTTTTGTTTTTATTAACACAATAAAAATCGATTGTTTTATTGCTAAATTGTTAATAGTTCACTCAAAATTTACAATTTTTATTTACTTAATACTTGATATATTTCCAATATAGGTATAGTGTCATTATGGATGTTTTCAAATGAAATGAAAATTTAAGGATATGGCTATCTGAAATGTAATCTTCTGTAAACTACTAGTGTATGTGTAGAAATGGTTTGGAAGGGAGGTTTCTTGAATTGCGTATTGAATCGAATCATGCGTTGGATCAATTTCTCCGTTATATTCAATTGGAAAAAAACTTCTCAGTACATACTGTTCGGGAATATGAAATTGATTTAAAGGATTTTCTTGTCTTCTTGCATTCAGAAGGTATTTCGCACTTAGATAAAGTGGAATATTTGCATGCAAGAATTTATGTTACGAAGTTATATGAAGAGAAAAAAGCTCGAACATCAATTTCACGGAAAATTTCTTCCATACGATCATTTTTTAAGTTTTTAAATAGAGAATTTGATTTAGATGATGCACCATTTCGTTCACTCTACCATCCAAAAAAAGAAAAGCGCTTACCAAATTTCTTTTACGAAGAGGAACTTTCTTATCTGTTCGAACGTAATTATGGTACAGACCCTAAATCAATACGTAATATGGCTTTACTTGAATTGCTTTATGCAACCGGGATTCGAGTAAGTGAATGCACTTCCATAGAGCTTGACGATATCGATTTTCATTATTCAATAATACGTGTGATGGGAAAAGGTCGTAAGGAAAGAATCATCCCATTCGGGCAGTATGCTCATGAGGCTTTGTTGAAATATATCGATGAAGTTCGTCCTGTTCTTATGAAAAAGACAAAACATAATCGACTATTTATCAATATGCGCGGAGAAGAACTTACTCCACGTGGGGTACGTTATATATTAGAGGAAATGATTAAAAATGCTTCGATGCATACAAAGATTTATCCACATATGTTAAGACATTCTTTTGCAACGCATTTATTAAATCATGGTGCTGATTTAAGAACAGTTCAAGAGTTACTAGGTCATGCTAATCTAACGTCAACGCAAGTTTATACGCATGTAACAAAAGAACATCTTCGAAAAACATATATGAATGCGCATCCGCGAGCAAACCAGTGAGGAGGAAGATACATGGAACAATTTCATGCAACAACCATTTTTGCAATCCATCATAATGGTGGGTGTGCAATGGCTGGGGATGGACAAGTAACATTAGGAAATTCAGTTGTAATGAAACATACAGCCAAAAAAGTAAGAAGACTATATAATGGCAAAGTATTAGCAGGTTTTGCCGGTTCTGTAGCTGACGCTTTTACGTTATTTGAAATGTTTGAGTCGAAGTTAAATGAATATGGTGGCAATTTACAGCGTGCAGCGGTCGAAGTTGCAAAACAATGGCGCGGTGATAAAATGCTTCGCCAATTAGAAGCACTTCTGCTTGTAATGGATAATTCAACATTACTTCTCATTTCTGGTACTGGTGAAGTCATTGAACCGGATGATGGTATTTTAGCGATCGGTTCGGGTGGAAATTATGCGTTAGCTGCTGGACGTGCTTTAAAACAAAATGCTAGCCATTTATCTGCAAAAGAAATTGCTCAAGCGGCATTAAAGGTTGCAGCAGATATTTGTGTCTTTACAAATCATAACATTATCGTGGAGGCGCTAGAACAATGACACAACAAAATTTAACGCCAAGACAAATTACAGAACAGTTAAATCGTCATATCGTTGGGCAAAATAATGCAAAGCGTGCTGTAGCGATTGCGCTTCGAAACAGATATCGCCGTTCATTATTAAGTGAGGATATGAAAAATGAAATAATTCCGAAAAACATTTTAATGATTGGTCCTACTGGTGTAGGGAAAACAGAAATTGCTCGAAGAATTGCAAAGCTTACTAACGCACCTTTTATTAAAGTAGAGGCAACGAAGTTTACGGAAGTAGGTTATGTTGGACGCGATGTAGAATCGATGGTTCGGGATTTAGTAGAAGCTTCAAGAAGACTTGTAAAAGACGAGATGATGGAAAGCGTTAAAGATTTGGCAGAAAAAAATGCGAATGAAGCAATAGCTAAATTATTAGTACCATCCAAACTAAAATCGAAAATATCTCAAAACCCATTAGAGATGCTTTTTGGTCAAAAACCTGAAAAATCTGATGAGGATTCGAATGTGGAAGAAGTTGAAATACGTTCTAAACGTTCTCAAATCTTACAAGATTTAAAAGCGGGTAAATTGGAGGAAGAATGGGTAACGGTCGAAGTAACTGAGCAAAATACATCCTTTATTGAGTTAATGCCAGGTATGGGAATGGATATGGGTTCATCGGGTATGCAGGATATGCTGTCTAATTTAATGCCAAAAAAGGTCAAAAAACGTAAAATGCAAGTAAAAGATGCTAGACGTGTTTTGATTATTGAAGAGGCAAATAAATTGATTGATTCTGATGAATTGGCCGCAGAAGCAATACGTCGTGCAGAACAATCTGGGATTATCTTTATTGATGAAATCGATAAAATTGCAAGTCGTGGTACCTCTTCTGCAGATGTTTCTCGAGAAGGAGTACAACGAGATATTTTACCAATTGTTGAAGGATCAATAGTTACTACGAAATATGGACCAGTGAAAACCGACTTTATGTTATTTATTGCAGCTGGAGCTTTCCATATGTCAAAGCCGAGTGATCTAATACCAGAATTACAAGGTCGATTCCCGATTCGTGTTGAGCTTGAGAAGTTGACAAAAGAAGACTTTGTCCGAATTTTAAAAGAACCTGACCAATCGCTCATTTTACAATACAAAGCTCTGCTAGAAACTGAAGGTGTGACACTTAATTTTACGGACGAAGCCCTTGAGAGAATTGCTGAAATTGCTACAGAAGTTAATCAAGAAACAGATAATATTGGGGCGAGAAGACTTCACACGATTATGGAACGTTTATTAGAAGAATTATCATTTGAAGCATCTGAAATAGCACCTGCACATATTGAAATCACCCCTTCATATGTCGACAAAAAACTCGAAAAAATATCAAAAAACAAGGATTTGTCACAATTTATCTTATAATTCGAGTTTAATTAGTTACAATAAATTTTAGAAACCTTTAGAATATTAAGTGAATTATTATATGTAAACCTTTAGGAGGATTTTTTTAAATGAATTTATTAGAAAAAACACGTAAGATCAATTCAATGTTGCAAGCGTCAGCAGGGAAACCGGTTAACTTTAAAGAGATGGCAGAAACTCTTGGTGATATTATAGATAGTAATGTGTTTATCGTTAGTCGTAAGGGTAAACTTTTGGGGATTTCAATTCATCAACTAATCGAAAATGAGCGCATGAAAAAAATGCTTGAAGCTCGTCAATTTCCAGAAGACTATACACAACATTTATTTGAAATCACTGAAACTTCACCAAATATTGATATTGACAGCGAACATACAGTGTTCCCAATTGAAAATCGCGATCTATTCAAAAATGGTTTAACAACAATTGTTCCAATCATTGGTGGTGGAGAAAGATTAGGTACTCTAATTCTTGGTCGCTTATCAGAGCGCTTTGAAGACGATGATTTAATTTTAGCTGAATATGGTGCAACAGTTGTTGGTATGGAAATCCTACGTGAAAAATCAGAAGAAATCGAAGAAGAGGCACGTAGTAAAGCGGTTGTACAAATGGCAATCAATTCTTTATCGTATAGTGAATTAGAAGCAATTGAACATATATTTGAAGAACTTGATGGAAATGAAGGTCTACTAGTAGCATCTAAAATTGCTGACCGTGTTGGCATTACGCGATCTGTAATTGTAAATGCATTACGTAAATTAGAGTCTGCTGGTGTTATTGAATCTCGTTCTTTAGGAATGAAAGGTACTTATATTAAAGTATTAAATGATAAGTTTTTAACAGCATTAGCTGAAATCAAAATGAAATAATTGTAATAGGTTTCATCTTTATTGATGAGACCTATTTTTTTGTTTTGAATTTTCTGCATCATTTTTAGATCTTTGTACCTATAACTTTGTTACGTACAAGTATTATTTGTTCAAAAAGGATATCATTGTGACGAATTCAGTATATTATATGCAAATTGTGAAACGTGCGATTTGAATTTGAAGAAAAATTAGTGCGTATAGCCTACTAAAAATAGACAAAATCAGATAGACACTAAGTCGTAACATACTTTAAAATTAAGTTATTGATTTGAAATATACTGTAAAGTAAATTTAATAAATTGAGGTGAATGGTTTGAACTTATTTGGTGGAACTATAAGTAGCCTAGAGAATGGACTTAATTATGCTTCATTAAAAAATAAAACAATTGCTCAAAATATAGCAAATGTCGACACACCAAATTATAAAGCGAAGGATGTTAGTTTTAAACAAATGCTATCAGATGCGCGAAATTCGACAATTGAAGCTAATCGAACGGACGCTAGACATTTTGATTTTAAAATTCAACAATCGACACCTGGCGTTTTTAGCTATGAAAATTACAAATATCGTAGTAATGGAAATGGTGTGGACATGGATGCTGAACAAGCGAGTTTAGCAGAAAATACTATTTACTATAATGCTTTAGTTGATCGTATTTCCGGCAAGTTTAACACGTTAAATACAGTCATTAAAGGAGGTAAATAAAGATGTCTATATTTTCTAGTATGAATTCGACAGCATCTGCACTAACTGCGCAACGTCTAAGAATGGATGTAATATCTTCAAATATAGCGAATGTTGATACAACGCGTGGAAAACAAGTAAATGGTGTTTGGGAGCCCTATAGAAGAAAGTCAGTAACATTAGCTGAAAATCAAGGACAATTTTCTAATTTTTTAAATGCTGCTATTGGAAAAAATGAACATGCAGGAAATGGTGTTAAAGTAACTGCAATAAATGAAGATAATGAAACGCCATTTAAATTAGTTTATAACCCAACGCACCCTGATGCGAACGAAGAGGGATATGTTGAAATGCCCAATGTTGACTTATTAACAGAAATGGTTGATTTAATATCAGCGACTCGATCTTATGAAGCAAACGTTACAGTGTTTAATGCAAGTAAGTCGATGTTAACAAAAGCGCTAGAAATAGGAAAATAAAAGTAGAAAGGATGAATCAACTTGGCGATAAATTCAGTATCATTGATGATGCCAACTCAATCAACAACTGAAACAAAACTAACTCCGAGCACGCCTTTTGAGGCCCAACAGTCTTTCGCAAATACATTAAAAGATGCAATCAAATCAGTAAATGACCAACAGATTACATCGGATAAATTAACGCAAAGATTAATTAATGGAGAAGATGTTGATTTACATGAAGTAATGATTGCTTCGCAGAAAGCAAGCATTACGTTAAATGCAACGATTGAAGTACGAAATAAGGCGATAGAAGCTTACCAAGAAATTATGCGAATGTCTGTTTAATATATTTTTTTACAATAAACGACGATAAATTGTTGGTGTATTCACTATAATCGGAGGACACACAATGAATGAACGATTGACAAAAGTGAAATCTGACTCCTCTAGATTTTGGAAGAGTCGAACGAAAAATCAAAAGGGTGCGATAATAGGAACGTTAATTGGTGTTATCGCATTAGCGAGTATAATTACATATTTTTCAACAAGAACAACTATGGTGCCGCTTTTTACTGAATTATCTACTACCGAAGCTGGTGAAATTGCAGAAGTATTAAGTGCACAAGGTATTACATATGAAATCGCCCCAGGGGGTACAAATATTTTAGTTCCAGAGGATCAAGTGGATACATTAAAAGTATCACTTGCATCCCAAGGTTATCCAAAATCTGGTGAAATAAATAATTCATTTTTCACTTCTAACGCAGGGTTTGGGATGACGGACAATGAATTTAACGTCATTAAACTTGCTGCTACTCAAACAGAGTTAGCAAATTTAATTAAAACAATTGATGGTGTAAAAGATGCCAATGTTATGATTACGATGCCTGAACAAGGTGTTTTTTTAAATGATGCCAATCAACAAGCAAGTGCATCTATCGTATTAGATACAGAACCAGGACATCAATTTAGCGATCAACAAATTGAAACATTATACAATTTAGTATCAAAAAGTATTCCAAATTTAAGTACAGAAAATATTGTGATTACTAATCAGTATTCAGAGTATTTCGATTTAGAATCTGCATCTAATGGCTCTAACTCGACTGATTCTATTGAAGGTCAAATGCAAGTGAAGAAAACAATAGAACGTGATCTTCAACGCCAAGTTCAACAAATGTTAGGAACGTTGATGGGGAATGATAAAGTAGTTGTCTCTGTAACGACAGATATCGATTTTAAACAAGAAAATCGTCAAGAAAATCTTGTAGAACCTGTTGATGAAGAAAATATGGAAGGCATTGAAATTAGTGCTCAACGTATTACGGAAACATACACAGGAGCAGGAAATGCTGCAGTCGGAACACCGGAAGCTGAAACAGGTGCTGATAATTTTATAAATTATCAAGGTGGTGCTAACGGCAATGGCGACTACGAACGTGTAGAAGAAACTATTAATAATGATGTCAATCGAATTACAAGGGATATTCAAGAAAGTCCATATAAAATTCGAGATATTGGGATTCAAGTTATGCTTGAACCTCCAGTTCCAGACGATGCGGCATCTTTACCAGAAGGAGTTAGGACGGATGTTGAACAAATTTTATCAACGATTGTTCGAACTACTATTGATAAAGAGGCGGCAGGTCAACTTACTGATGAACAAGTGAATGAAAAAATAGTTGTATCTGTACAACCATTCTATGGGAATGATGCTGCAACAGCAGAAGAAACACCAACAATTCCTTGGTGGATTTGGGTAATTGGTGGAATTTTACTCGCTGTTATTTTACTTCTTGTATTCTTTATCATCCGTTCGAGAAGACAAAAAGAAAAAGAAGAAGAGTTAAATATTATCGATCAACAGGAAGAATTATTAGTTGATGATATTAACAATGAAAAAGAGACAGAAGGTACAGTGCGACGTAAACAACTTGAAAAAATGGCAAGAGAAAAACCAGAAGACTTTGCAAAATTATTGCGAAGCTGGATTACTGAAGATTAATAGGAGGGCGGACTGTGTCCAAGAAAGATAAAGAGTTAACAGGGAAACAAAAGGCTGCTTTACTGTTGATATCTCTAGGACCTGAAGTTTCTGCTTCTGTTTATAAACATTTAAATGAAGAAGAAATTGAACGTCTTACGTTGGAAATTTCAAGTGTGAAAAAAGTTGAACCGGGTATTAAAGAAGATATTATTGAGGAATTTCATAATATCGCATTAGCGCAAGATTACATTTCTCAAGGAGGAATTGGCTACGCAAAAACAGTGTTGGAAAAGGCACTAGGTCAAGATCAGGCACAAGCGATTATTAATCGACTTACCTCTTCATTACAAGTTAGACCTTTTGATTTTGCTAGAAAAGCTGATCCTGCTCAAATTTTTAACTTTATACAAAATGAACATCCACAAACTATTGCGCTTATTTTGTCATATTTAGATCCTGGACAAGCTGGGGTTATTTTATCGTCCCTTCCACAAGAGGTTCAGGCAGATATTGCAAAGCGTATAGCGGTAATGGATTCAACTTCACCTGAGGTAATTAGTGAAATTGAATCTGTATTAGAAAGAAAATTATCTTCTACAGTAACACAAGATTACACTGAAACTGGTGGAGTTGACGCAGTTGTAGAAGTATTAAACGGTGTAGATCGTCAAACGGAAAAAACAATACTTGATGCACTCGAAATTCAAGATCCAGAGCTTGCAGAAGAAATTAAAAAGCGCATGTTTGTATTCGAAGATATTGTTACGTTGGACAACCGTTCTATCCAACGTGTTATTCGAGATTGTGAAAATGAAGATTTATTACTTTCAATGAAGGTAAGTAGTGAGGAAGTAAAAGATATTATTTTCCGCAATATGTCACAACGTATGGCTGAATCATTTAAAGAAGAAATGGAAATTATGGGGCCTGTTCGTCTTCGAGATGTAGAGGAGGCTCAATCAAGAATTGTAGCAGTTATTCGTCGTCTAGAAGATGCAGGAGAGATTATCATTGCACGTGGTGGAGGAGATGACGTCATTGTCTAGAATCATCCGTTCAGCTAACGCAATGCCGAAAGAAGAAAAAAAAGTCGAAATTCAACTACGTAACTTGTTTATAGAAAACTTTGATGAAGACGATTTGGAGCTAAAGCAAGAATCAAAACTTACTGAAGCTGAAGTTACAGCAATGCGTGATCAATATCTTGCGGATGCGCAACGTCAAATCGATTTACAAAGACAAGAATTTGAAAACTATCGTCATAAACAGCTTGAGGCAATTGAACAGTTAAAACAGATGTGGGAAGAAGAAAAACTTATTCTAGAGCAGCAGGCGTATGACCAAGGTTTTCAGCAAGGTTATGAAGAGGGAATAAATAAAGCAAATGCAGATATGGCCGAAGCGTTGAAAGTGGCAAATGAAACAATTGAAAATGCTCGATTAAATGCACAAAAATATTTAGAAGATCAAGAACAAGTAATCTTAGATATAGCATTAACATCAGCAGAACGAATCATCGGTAAGTCACTGGAGCTTGATGAACAATTATATGTTTCAATTATTAAACGTGGTTTAAAAGAAGCACGGGAAATGAAGGAAATTAAAATTTATGTTTCACCACGTTATCATCAGATTGTTTCTAATAATCGTGATGAATTAGCGGAAATGTTTCCAACAGACATACCATTGCTGATATTTGTAAATGAAGATTTAAACGATACTGAAAGCTATATTGAAACGAACCATGGCCGAATTGTTGTATCAATCGATGAACAATTAAATGAACTTAGATACAAACTTAATGAAATTTTAAGTAGTAAGGACTGATAACATGAAAGCGGCTCAATTAATGGAGAAAATCCCTAATATTAATACACTTAAAAAATTTGGAAAAGTAAATCGTGTAGTTGGATTAATGATTGAGTCTCAAGGACCTGAAAGTTCAATTGGTGATGTTTGCAAAATTCATGTGAACTCACCGAAAAATGGCCATCAGATTATATTAGCGGAAGTCGTTGGTTTTAATAATGAATACGTTGTTCTTATGCCCTATACATCTGTTCGTGAAATTTCAATTGGATGCTTAGTTGAAGGTACTGGAAAGCCACTAGAAGTTAAAGTAGGGCCAGAGCTCATCGGGAAAGTTTTAGATTCAATGGGCAATCCATTCGATGGTTCTTCCCTTCCGAAAGGGCTTGTAACTGTTCAAACAGATAAAGAGCCTCCGAATCCGTTAAAACGTCCACCAATTAATGAACAACTTGAAGTTGGAGTAAAAGCAATTGATGGTATGTTAACAGTTGGTAGTGGGCAACGTGTTGGGATATTTGCAGGTTCAGGTGTAGGGAAAAGTACATTGCTTGGTATGATTGCCCGTAATACACAAGCAGATTTAAATGTCATTGCTTTAATTGGTGAACGTGGTCGTGAAGTACGAGAGTTTATTGAACGAGATTTAGGTGAAGAAGGGTTAAGTCGCTCCATTGTAGTTGCTGCAACAGGTGATCAACCGGCACTCATGCGGATTAAAGGAGCTTTTACAGCAACAGCGATTGCTGAGTATTTTAGAGATCGAGGATTGAATGTCATGTTAATGATGGATTCTGTCACTCGTGTTGCAATGGCACAGCGGGAAATAGGGCTTGCCACTGGCGAACCACCTGCTCAAAAAGGGTATACGCCATCCGTTTTCTCGATATTACCAAAATTATTGGAGCGTACTGGAACGAACATGAAAGGAACGATTACAGCTTTTTATACAGTTTTAGTAGACGGTGATGATATGAATGAACCGATTGCGGATACTGTACGTGGGATATTAGATGGTCATATTGTATTAGATCGTACTTTAGCAAACAAAGGGCAATATCCTGCAATAAATGTTCTTAAAAGTGTTAGTCGTTTGATGAATCATATTTCAAGTCCAGAACATGTAAAGGCTGCTGAAAGGCTAAGAGAGCTTTACTATACTTATTCAAAATCTGAGGATTTAATAAATATCGGAGCTTATAAAAGAGGAACGTCGAAAGAAATTGATGATGCGATTCATTATGAACCGCTAATTACCTCATTTTTAAAGCAGGGATACAAGGACAAAGTAACATTGCAAGATACAGTTAATGAGCTTGTCGCATTATCAAATGGTGGTGGTAAATAATGCTTCAATATACATATCGATTTGAAAAAGTATTAACAATTCGCGAGCAAGAAAAGCAACAAACTGAAATTGCTTATAAAGAATCTGTACGTTCTTTCGAAGAAATAGCTACGAAATTATATGAATTTTTGAAGAAAAAAGAAGATTTGATTTCATATCAAAATGATCGATTATCAACTGGTGCAACCATTGATGAGATTCATCATTTTACGACGTTTATTGATAGCTTAGAGCATACGATTGCAGATTTGCAGAAAAAGGTTATGCAAGCACGTGCAAAAATGAATTGGCATGAACAAAAATTATTAGAAAAAAACTTGGAAGTACGTAAGTTTGAGAAGATGCGCGAAAAGGATTTTGAATCCTTTAAAGAGCAGCAAGATCGTTTAGAAATGTTGCAGCTAGATGAACTCGCATCGCTTATGTATTACAAGAAGGAAATCAGGTGATTTTCATTGGCTAAAGGGAAAGTTGAAAAGGCAAATAATGTTGAGCAAATAGTCGAAGCGGAAGAGGAAAAATCACCAGGTTTATTTCAAAAACTATTTTACTTGGTGTTAATTCCGCTACTATTTGTAATCGCAGTTTTATTAGTAATCGCTACATTCACAGACTTTAATGTTTTTGAAAAAGCTTCTGAATTAACAGGACTTTCATCTGAAAAACCTGTTGAAGAAACGTCGGAAAATTTTGATAAAAAAATTGTAGAGCTAGAGGCACAATTAAAAGAGAAAGAGGCTGAAATTGCCCAACTCCAATCTAAATTAGATAGTGCATTAGCTGAAAATGAAAATAATAAAGCGATTCAAGAACAATTGCAAAGTAAAATAGAAAGTTTACAGCAAAACCAAAGTGAAGTGAAAAAAGAGTTTGATAATATTTTGTCGACATTTGATAAAATGTCTGCAAAAAGTGCCGCCCCTATCATTACGGAAATGAGCGAAGAAGAAGCTTTAAAAATTTTATCGAATATGAAACCTGAAAAGTTGTCTGAAATTTTTTCTAAAATGGATCCGGCTGAGGCAGCAAAATATTCTGAACTTCTATCTCAATAAATTTTAATTTTTGAAAGGAGGTGAAAAAATGAATATCGGTGTTATGCAATTTGCAAATTTAACTCTTGGGAAAACGACAAATACAATGTCTACAAAACAAGCTGTTAAATCGACATCTGATTCTATTTCAAAAGTTAGTAATTTTGGTGATGTGTTTAATAAAGTTATATCTTCTTCTACAAAAACTTCTAACACGGAATCAACAGCTTCAAATGAATCAGTTGATTTGGAAAAATTAGCCGAAGTTTTAAATGCAGAGTCAATTGAAGAAGTATTTGATTTACTAGGAATTTCACATGACGAAGGCTTATTAATGATTGAAAGTGGCGAAGGACAGCTAGTAGCGATTGATGAATTAATGAATTTAGAAGATTTACTATCAGTGCTAAATATGGATCAAAATCAATTGTTGGAAACTGTTCACCAGCTCCTTGAAGACAGCGAAGTAGAAATAAATAATGTTTGGGACCTTATTAAAGTAGTAACTGCACAATCATCAACATTTATTTCTCAAATAACAGCTGCACTTCAAGGTGAGCATAATGTTACACCAAAGGAAGCTGAGCAAGTATTACAATTTTTAAAGGTTGTACAGTCAACAGGTAAGGTTTCTGATTTATTGAACGACCAAGAAGTTAAACTATCTCAACTGAAAGAATTGTTACAGGTTATTTCAAAAGAAGTGGAAGTAAGTAAGCAAACAATAACTGACAATTCATCAACAAAAGTTTCTCTTCAAGGGTTCCAACAAGTAGTTGAGCAGACCGTCAAAAAGACTGAGACAAATGAGGCATCTCCAACATTAGGCTCTACTAGTAACATAACGACAACTACTACAACAAAAACGGTAACTATTACTTTACCAGCTGAAAAATCAGCACAGTCTGATGCATTGACAAAAGAAATTCAAAACTTATTAAATCGTAGTCAATTGTCAAATACACAAGGTTCAATGAAATTACTGGTGAAGCTTTATCCTGAAAATCTTGGATCAATTCGAATTGAGCTAATGCAACATGAAGGTGTGTTAACAGCTCGATTACTAGCATCAACGTCTTTAGGTAAAGAAATGTTAGATGGCCAACTTCAACAATTAAAAACAGCTTTTGCACAACAAAATATCCAAATGGATAAAATTGAAGTAATGCAAACGTTACAAGAAACTGACCGTAATATGCGTGATCAAAATTTATTTAGCAATTTTAATCAACAACAAACAGAGCAAGATGATGAAGATGAACAAGATCAATCTGAAAACGAAGAGAAAATGTCGTTTAGCGAATATTTAATTAATGAGGGGGTGTAAAGTTTGACAAGCTCAACTGGAATTACGAATGATTATTACTTACCTTCAGCAAATACGGTCAAAATAAGTGAAACTGGGGATAATTCGAAGCTTGGTAAAGACGCATTTTTGAAAATATTAGTTACACAGCTTCAGCATCAGGATCCAACTTCTCCAATGGATGATAAAGAGTTTATAGCACAAATGGCCCAATTTTCATCGTTAGAACAGATGCAAAATATGACGTCTGCCATGGAAAATTTACTTTTATCACAACAGCAAACTCAATTAATGAGCTATACGACATTTATTGGTAAGGAAGTTAAATGGCATGAGATAACCGAAGAAATGGATGAAAAGGGTAATCCAATTATTCTTGAAGGAACTGGTATTATTAATGAACTGAAATTTGTTGATGGTTCTCCAGTATTCATTCTGAAGGATGGAAAAGAAATTACACCTGGTCATATTTCAGCAATTTTAAGTGGTTCATCTACTAGTGAGCCAGTTGAAAATCCATTAGTGACAGCAAGTAAACTAATTGGACAAACCGTTCAATATGAATCGGAAGGCGAGACAATTCAAGATGTAATTGAAGCCGTTTCAACAAATAATACGTTGATTGAATATATTCTCGCAAATGGTGCTCGTTTAACGAAAGATCAATTTAAGCTAGTAAATGAATAAGGTAGGTGAAACACATGCATCGAATAGGTATTCAGCACGTGCCATTGCAACCTACCATTCAACCAAATCAAAATAAAAAACAGTCAGTTGAACCAAAGCAATCCTTTATCGAACATTTACAAAATGCAACAAATAGTCAAGAATTGAAAATAAGTAAGCATGCAAATGAGCGTTTATTGGAACGAAATATTAACATTTCGGATCAGGAATGGCAGACTGTTACAGATAAAGTATTTGAAGCACGTTCAAAAGGTGTTAATCAGCCTTTAGTGTTGATGGATCAAGCAGCATTAATCGTTAGTGCTAAAAATGCAACGGTAATTACGGCGATGGAACGCACTGAGGCAAAAAATCAAGTATTTACAAATATTGATGGCACAATTGTGCTATAGGGGCTGGACCTTTCATTGATTGGAAGCCTCGTGTTGTGGACTGATTGAAACAACACATATAAACAAACCATAATTTGATAAATGAAGGGAGAACGAACAAATGTTACGTTCAATGTATTCAGGTATTTCAGGCTTAAAAAACCATCAAACAAAATTGGATGTTATTGGAAATAATATTTCAAATGTTAATACTTACGGTTTTAAGAAAAGTCGCGTTGTCTTTAAAGATTTAGTATCTCAATCAGTTTCAGGTGCCTCTGGTTCTACTGGTACTAGAGGTGGTGTTAACCCAATGCAGGTTGGATTAGGTTCACAAATGGCTGCTATTGATGTAATTCATGGAACGGGTTCACTACAAACTACTTTACGTACACTTGATTTAGCCATTTCAGGAGACGGATTCTTTATGGTTGGGGATTCGACTGTAGCACCTGATGAAGATGGGGTCATTGCAGCCGATTCAGGATTTAGTAATGTTCTATATACTCGTGCCGGTAATTTTTATATGGATCGTAACGGCTATTTAGTTAACTCTGAGGGTAAATATTTAGTAGGTGTTGCAAATCCAACATTATATGAAGAAGTTGATGCGGAGGCAACTAGTGAAGCTGAAGCTGATAAAGCTACTGCAACAACTGCTATCGGAACTGATAATCTTTATGAAGATGGTGCAATTGATGTTGATGGTTATGGGCCAATTAAAGTTCCAACAAATGCACAATCTATGAGTATTGGACAAGATGGAACGGTAAGTTATGTTGATGTTAATGGTAAACTGCAATTTGCAGGTCAATTAATACTTGCAAAATTCCCAAACCCTGGTGGTCTTGAAAAAAGTGGAAATAACTATTATCAAGTTACATCGAACTCTGGAGATCCTACAGTACAAATAGCAACTCAACAAGGAATTGGTTCTGTACAATCTGGCTTCCTAGAAATGTCCAACGTTGACCTTTCTGAGGAGTTCACTGAAATGATTGTTGCTCAACGTGGTTTCCAAGCGAACTCTCGTATTATTACAACATCTGATGAAATTTTACAAGAGCTTGTTAATTTAAAACGCTAATTCTATTAATACAGAATTATTTTCATAATTTCATTGCAAAGGAGGGTCGGGCCGGCTCTCGCCAGTGCGACCCGGCCCTATTTCAATGATTGAACTTACACGTTTAAATGGTAAACCTTTTTCATTAAACGCTTTATACATAGAAACAGTCGAAGCTTTCCCAGATACAACGATTACGTTAACGACTGGAAGGAAATTTATCGTTTTAGAAAGTGAAGAAGAGGTTCGTAATCGAGTAGCTCTTTTTTATAAAAATATTCAAGTATTATCAAACCCGCATTTACGAGGTGATGAAAATGAAGAAGAATAAATTATTAACCATTATGCTCATCATTTTAGTTACAATAACTTTAATCGGTGTTGTTATTTTCGTGTTATTAACACAATTAAACAAACAACCAACAACACTTGAACCAACAATCGATGAGATATTAGAAGCTACTGTCGATGTACCAGAGTTAACAACGAACCTTGCAGACAATAGTATAGTTCGTTTAACACTAAAAATACAAACAGATAGTAAAGAAGCGGCAGAAGAATTAATAAAACGTGACTTCCAAACAAACAATATCATCATTGAAGAATTAGCAGAAATGACGAAAAAGGATTTAGCAGGGAAACAAGGGAAAGTACTATTTGAATCAACAATTAAATCGAAAATAAATGAATTGATGCAAGAGGGTGAGGTTCAACAAGTATATATAACCTCCTACATCATTCAGTAAACGAAACATCTTGAAATGGAGGTGGGCAAATGGCAGGAGATGTATTATCCCAATCAGAAATTGATGCGCTGCTTTCAGCGATATCAACGGGTGAAATGTCAGCAGATGACATGAAAAAAGATGAAGAAGCAAAAAAGGTAAAAGTTTATGACTTTAAACGTGCTCTTCGTTTTTCGAAAGATCAAATCCGAAGTTTGACCCGTATACATGAAAATTTTGCGCGACTACTAACGACTTTCTTTTCTGCACAGCTAAGAACTTATGTTCAAATTACTGTTGCTTCTGTCGATCAAATTCCCTTTGAGGAATTTGTACGCTCAATACCAAATATGACATTAATAAATGTATTTGAAGTACCACCATTAGATGGTAATATTTTAATGGAGATTAATCCGAATATCGCATACTCCATGTTAGACCGTTTAATGGGAGGTAGTGGATCAAGCTATAGTAATGTAGATAATCTAACTGAAATTGAACAAAAAATAATGACGAATTTATTTGAAAGATCATTTGATAATTTACGAGAAGCATGGGATTCGATTGCAGAAATTGACCCTATGCTTGTTGAACTTGAAGTAAACCCTCAATTTTTACAAATGATTTCACCAAATGAAACAGTTGTTGTTATATCATTAAATACAATAATTGGTGAGACAACAGGGATGATTAATATTTGTATCCCTCATGTTGTGTTAGAGCCAATTATTCACAATTTGTCTGTTCAGTATTGGATGCAGTCTAATACAAAAGAAGCAACTCCTGAACAAGCTGATATGTTAGAAAAACGAGTTAAACAAGCACAGCTACCATTAATTGCCGAGCTTGGTACAACAGATATAACGATTGAAGATTTTCTTTATATGAGTGTTGGAGATGTTATTCAGTTAGATCGAAAAATAGATGAACCACTAATTTTAAAAGTTGGAGGTTTACCTAAATTTACAGTACAACCAGGTAAACGAAATAAAAAAATGGCAATCCAAATTATCGACCCTTTGAAAGGAGGAGACGAAAATGAGTAATGAAATGCTCTCCCAAGAAGAAATTGAGGCTCTATTAAGGGGCGAAACGTTGGAAGAAAAAAACAACGACCAAGAAACGAATGATGATGAATTTCGCGTAGAAGATTATCTTAGTTCAATGGAACAAGATGCTTTAGGTGAAGTTGGAAATATTTCATTTGGAAGCTCAGCAACTGCGTTATCTGCTCTTTTAGGACAAAAGGTGGACATTACAACTCCAGTAGTCTCATTGATTCATCGAAAACGTTTAGAAGAGGAGTTCCCTCATCCATATGTTGCAATTCAAGTGGAATATACAACAGGTTTAAGTGGTATGAACCTGCTAGTCATTAAACAATCAGATGCTGCAATAATTGCTGACTTAATGTTAGGAGGTAATGGATTAAATCCAAATCCTGATTTAGGAGAAATCCAATTAAGTGCAGTACAAGAAGCTATGAATCAAATGATGGGTTCAGCTGCAACATCAATGTCTACTGTATTCAACAAAAAAGTAGATATTTCACCACCTTCAATTGATTTATTGAATTTCTCTCAAAATGAAGGAAAAGAAAGTATACCGAATGAAGACCTTTTAATAAAAGTTTCATTCCGATTGAAAATTGGTGATTTAATCGATTCAAACTTAATGCAATTATTACCGTTAGAGTTTGGGAAGAGCATTGTTAAATCATTGCTTGGAGGAGATGAACCACCAGCACAACCAGAACCTGCTGTACAACAACCAGTACAACAATCTGTACCTGTGCAACCAGTAGCTCCTCAACAGCAACAACCAGTTCAGCCACCTCCAGCTTCACAGCAGCAGGTTTATCAACAGCAGGCTGCAACGATGTATGCTGAACCGCAAGCTTATGCGATGCCGCAATATCAACCACCGGCGCAGCCAGTAAATGTACAGCAAGCTCAATTTGCGACATTTGAAAATGCAAATATTTCTAAGGAAGAAGCTCGTAACTTGAATATGTTATTAGATATTCCGTTGCAAGTAACTGTTGAGCTAGGACGTACAAAACATACTGTAAAGGATATTTTACAGCTTGCTTCTGGCTCGATTATAGAATTGGACAAGTTGGCTGGTGAACCTGTAGATATTTTAGTTAATAGCCGACTTATTGCAAAAGGTGAAGTTGTTGTAATCGATGAAAATTTTGGTGTTCGAATTACAGATATATTAAGTCAAGCAGAGCGATTAAATAATCTAAAATAGTAATTTATTGGAGGAATTTTGAATGTCAAAAAAAATATTAATAGTTGATGACGCTGCGTTTATGCGCATGATGATTAAAGATATTTTAACGAAAAATGGATTTGAAGTGGTAGGAGAAGCTGCTGATGGTCTTCAAGCTGTTGAAAAGTACAATGAATTACGACCAGACTTAGTAACAATGGATATTACGATGCCAGAGATGGATGGAATTGCAGCATTAAAAGCAATTAAATCTACTGATCCAAATGCTACTGTTATCATGTGTTCTGCAATGGGACAACAAGCAATGGTAATCGATGCAATACAAGCTGGAGCAAAAGACTTTATTGTAAAACCGTTCCAAGCAGATCGTGTTATTGAAGCTATTCAAAAAGCATTAGGGTAATAAAATGAAATTTAAGTTATCTATACCATTTCGGCTTGTCATTGCGTTACTAATTACATTTCTAATGATGACACCTACAGATATAACGTTAGCAAGTCAAAAAAGCCCTATGGTTTCAAATGAATGTTTGCAAAATCCAGAAACTTGCGAAGATACGCAACCGGCTGTCGATCCAGAGGAATCTAATTCGGCAGCTGTAGGATTAGGGCTGTGGGATTATATAAAAATGTTATTTGCTCTTATTTTTGTACTTGCATTGTTATTGTTTATTTTAAAGTTTGTTAATAAAAAAAGTTTGAAATATCAACAAAATAATGTAGTACGAAATATTGGTGGAATATCTGTTGGGGCTCAAAAATCAATTCAGCTTCTCCATATTGGCGATAAATTATATATTGTTGGTGTTGGCGATAATGTGCAGTTAATTAAAGAAATAAATGATCCGGATGAAGTTCAACAATTAGTAACATATTATAATGAAAAACAATCATTCACTGCGTCTACAACGCCATACATTTTAGAACTATTTAAAAAATTAAAGCGAAACGATAATGAATTGCAAACTAAAGAAGAAGATTCGAGTTTTAGTGATATTTTCAACAAAAGGTTGTCAGATATAAAAAAAGAGAGAAAGCATGAATTGGAAAAATGGAAAGAAAAGGAGAAGGAAAAATAATGGAAGATTTTATCTCATTCTTTTCTGAAAATGATCCGACGAACGTCTCAACTTCAGTAAAATTACTACTCGTTTTGACAGTGCTTTCCCTTGCACCAAGTATATTAATATTGATGACTTCCTTTGCTCGAATTGCGATTGTGCTTTCATTTACTCGTACTGCACTGGCAACTTCGACAATACCACCAAATCAGGTGATTATTGGACTAGCATTATTTTTAACATTTTTTATAATGGCGCCAACGTTTCAAGAAGTGAATGAACAAGCATTACAGCCATTATTTAATGAAGAAATTGGAATAGAAGAAGCTTACGATCGTGCGACGGCTCCTTTTAAAGAGTTTATGTCTAAGCATACAAGGCAAAAAGATTTGGAGCTATTTATTAATTACAATCAAGCAGAACGACCAGAATCGATTGAAGATATACCTTTATCGATGTTAGTTCCGGCATTTGTATTAAGTGAATTAAAAACAGCTTTTCAAATAGGTTTTATGATTTTTATTCCATTCTTAGTAATTGATATGGTTGTAGCAAGTGTGCTTATGTCAATGGGTATGATGATGCTTCCGCCAGTAATGATTTCATTGCCATTTAAAATTTTGCTATTTATTTTAGTTGATGGATGGTATTTAGTCATTAAATCTTTACTTCAAAGTTTTTAGGGGATGATACTATATGACAGAAGAAATGGTCATTACAATTGCAGAAAGAGCTATATGGATTGTCCTCCTTGTTTCAGGACCTTTATTAATAATAGCACTCGTTACAGGATTAGCGGTTAGTATTTTTCAAGCAACAACTTCGATACAAGAACAAACGATGTCTTTTGTACCGAAAATCGTTGCTGTATTAGTTGGACTTATATTTTTTGGACCATGGATGATTTCTCAAATAACTGATTATTTTTATGATATTCTTAATAACTTAACTCGGTATATCGGGTGATTGAATGACAGAAATTATACCAAAACTTTCGGTCTTACTTTTAATCATTGTTAGAGTTTCTGCTTTTTTCGTATCAGTCCCTTTTTTTTCATATCGTACAATTCCTGCTCAATTGAGAATAGCATTAGCACTTCTATTTTCTTGGATGATTTATTATACGGTCAATATAGAAGCTATTCCAATTGATGGAGATTACATATTACTTGTTTTAAAAGAAGCAATTGTTGGTTTAGTACTTGGTTTAACTGCGTATCTCATTACATCCGCGATGCAAATGGCAGGTGGTTTTATTGATTTTGAAATGGGTTTTGCTATGGCCAATGTAATTGATCCACAAACTGGAGTAAATACACCATTGATGGGTCAATTCTTTAATTTTTTACTTTTATTTGTTTTGCTTGCAATAAACGGACATCATCTGATATTAGATGGGATTTATTATAGCTATCAATTTATGCCGATTAATCAAATTTTCCCGAACTTTGGAGATGCTAATTTTGCAGAGTTTGTGATGAAATTGATTGGTACTGTTTTTGCAATTGCATTTCAAATGTCAGCGCCAATCGTTGCATCTTTATTTTTAGTTACATTGGCATTAGGGATTACAGCAAAAACAGTTCCTCAGTTAAATATATTTGTTATCGGCTTTGCTGTTAAAATTGCAGTTGGCTTACTTGTTTTAATCGTATCTATGGGAGTCTTGATTGAAGTGATGGAAAAAATAATTGAATTTATGATCCTATCTATGCGAGATTTAATGCGATTATTAGGTGGTGCTTAATTTGAAGTTACTACTCACATTAGATTTACAGTATTTTGCTGGAGAAAAAACGGAAAAAGCAACACCAAAAAAGAGACAAGATGCAAGAAAAAAAGGTCAAGTTTTAAAAAGTCAGGATGTAACAGCAGCCTTTGTATTACTTATTCTTTTTTTGTTCTTATTTATAATAGCTCCATATATGCTCGAAAATCTATTTGGTTTTTTGCATCAAGCATTTGAAAAAAATATGCTCATTGAATCGTTAACAGCCGATACTGTAATGAAAATTTATACCGATACATTAAAGGAAATGGCTTTTGTACTATTACCATTTATGCTCATTGCGATTGTTGCAGGCATTGCAGCTAACTATTTTCAATTTGGTTTTCTTTTTACAATGGAAACGATGAAATTTGATTTAAAGAAAATGGATCCCATTAAAGGTGTTAAAAAAATCTTTTCTGTACGTGCCATTGTCAATTTATTGAAATCTTTATTGAAAATTTCGTTTATCGGTTCGGTAACTACAGTTATTATTTGGATAAATCTTGAAGAGGTACTTTCACTATCCTTTCAAAGCCCTTGGTATACTTTAACAACTGTTGCTAAATTAACTGGAATTATGGGTATTGCGGCTTCACTAACGTTAGTAATTATAGCTTTGTTAGATTACATATATGAAAAATACGAATATGAAAAACAATTGAAAATGTCAAAACAAGACATTAAAGATGAATATAAAAACGCTGAAGGTGATCCTAAAATTAAGTCTAAAATTAAGCAACGCCAACGTGAAATGGCGATGCGACGTATGATGCAGGAAGTACCTAAAGCAGATGTTGTTATTACGAACCCTACCCACTATGCGATTGCACTAAAATACGATGAAAGTATGGATGCGCCAACTGTAGTGGCGAAGGGTACCGATTTTGTAGCGCAAAAAATTAAGTTAATTGCAAAAGAAAATGATGTAGTTATGGTCGAAAATCGGCCGTTAGCACGCGCCATGTATGATCAAGTTGAAATCGGACAGCAAGTACCAGAAGAATTTTTCAAAGCAATAGCAGAGATTTTAGCATATGTTTATCGAATTAAACGTAAAATTTAGACCATTTTGTAGGAGGGACAAACATGAAAATTCGCGACTTAGGGGTTTTAGCTGCGGTTATTTTAATAGTAGCAATGCTCGTCATCCCTCTACCGACATGGTTATTAAGCTTTTTAATCATCATTAATATCACGCTTTCTTTACTAATATTGTTAACAGCAATGAATATGAAAGAAGCGTTAGACTTTGCAATTTTTCCTTCAATCATACTATTACTAACATTGTTTCGACTAGGGCTAAGTGTATCAACAACCCGTGCTATTTTAGCGAATGGTGATGCAGGGGATGTAGTTGAAACATTTGGTGAGTTTGTTACAGGTGGGAATATTCTAGTTGGTTTAGTTATTTTCATGCTATTAGTAATTATTAACTTTATTGTTATTACAAAAGGTTCAGAGCGTGTAGCTGAAGTTGCAGCGCGTTTTACATTAGATGCGATGCCTGGTAAACAAATGAGTATTGATGCTGATTTGAATGCAGGTATTATATCAGAAAAAGAAGCTCGTGAACGCCGTGAGAAAGTATCAAGAGAATCAGATTTTTATGGAGCGATGGATGGTGCTACGAAATTCGTTAAAGGTGACGCAATCGCTTCTATTATTATGGTTGGGATTAACCTATTATTCGGTATTATAATCGGGATGCTTCAATTAGGGTATGAATTAGCAGATGCTGCTTCTCATTTTTCTAAATTAACTGTCGGTGATGGTCTTGTAGCACAAATTCCGGCATTACTTATTTCAACTGCAACTGGTATCGTTGTAACTCGTGCAGCATCAGATGGCAATTTAGGTGAAGATATTACAAAGCAATTATTTGCTCAATCTAAATTGTTATATATCGCTGGGGGAACAATTTTCCTAATGGGTCTTTTCACACCAATTCCTGAATGGATCACAATTCCAATTGCCCTTGTATTAATTGCAGGAGCATATATGATTGATCATAGAAAACAAGAGGATCCGGAAGAATTGTTGGAAATTGAGGAAGAAGTTGCTACTGATACGATGAAGAGTCCTGAAAATGTCGTTAATCTTTTAAATGTCGACCCAATTGAGTTTGAATTCGGTTATGGATTAATTCCATTAGTTGATACTGCTCAAGGTGGCGATTTATTAGATAGGGTTGTTATGATTCGCAGACAGCTTGCTCTTGAGTTGGGGATTGTTATTCCAATAGTGCGTATACGGGATAATATCCAGCTGCAACCGAACGAATATCGAATCAAAATTAAAGGGAATGAGATGGCACGAGGAGAGCTTCTTCTTGACCATTACTTAGCAATGAGTCCTGGAGATGATGACTCTATTGAAGGTATTGATACAATTGAGCCTTCATTTGGCTTACCTGCGAAGTGGATTACTGAGAAAACAAAAGAGGAAGCGGAAATGCTTGGTTATACAGTGGTTGACCCACCAAGTGTTGTATCAACCCATTTAACAGAAATGATTCGTGCAAATGCTCATGAATTACTTGGTCGTCAAGAAACAAAACAATTGATCGATCATTTGCGTGAAAGTTATCCGATTTTAGTAGATGAACTAACCCCAACACCTCTATCTATAGGGGAAATTCAAAAGGTGTTAGCAAAATTACTAAGGGAAAATGTTTCAATAAGAAACTTACCTATCATTTTTGAAACATTAGCAGATTATTCTAAATTAACAAGTGACACAGATATACTAACGGAATATGTTCGTCAAGCACTAGCAAGACAAATAACTTCTCAGTATGTATCAGGTCAACCTTCATTAAAAGTGATTACGATACCTGCTAAGTTGGAAAAACTAATTGCTGATAGCATACAACAAACGGATCACGGTAATTATTTAGCAATGAATCCACAAGAATCACAACAAGTATTAGAGGCAATTGCAAAAGAAGTAGAGAGAGTTTCATTTATGGAACAATCTCCAATAATTCTTTGTTCACCAGGAATACGAATGTATTTAAGACAATTAACGGAACGCTATTTCCCGCAAATACCAATTTTATCCTACAATGAATTGGACGCTAATGTTGAAATCCAAAGTGTTGGGGTGGTGAATGTAGAATGAAAATGAAAAAGTATACTGCACCTTCAATTGCAGAAGCAATGAAATTAGTTCGAGCTGAGCTTGGAGAGGATGCTGTAATTATTAATTCTAAAGTAGTTGTTACAAAAAAACTATTCGGTTTAGTTCGACATAAAAATTTTGAAGTACTTGCAGGGGTAGACTATGTTGAGGCAAAACAGCCATCTTCTCGTTTACCTGATATGCAAGTCAACGCCGAGCCTATTATTAAATCGATGGAATTACCCTCACAAACGAAAGTACATATTGACGATTCGTTTACAAATGAGTTGAAAAATGAAATTTCAGATTTGAAATCAATGCTACAATCGATGCAAAGAAATTCAAGGCAGTCTGAATTACCAGAAGAATGCTTGACTTTTATTGATTTTTTAAAGCGTCAAGAGCTTGACGATGAGCTCATCACCGTGATTAGTGATGAGCTTTTTGTACATCATGAAAAATCAATGTCTCCATTAAGTAATCAAGAGATGCAGGTAATTGCCAAAGGAATTATAAGAAAAAAGTTAGCTGTACTGCCTATGGGTGGCCTTTCTTATAAACGAAAGTATATTAATGTTTTAGGTCCAACTGGTGTAGGGAAAACAACAACAATTGCAAAGATGGCAGCTCGAGCTGTTCTTGAAAAAAAGAAGAAAATCGGTTTTATTACAACGGACACATATAGAATAGCTGCTATTGAGCAATTAAAAACTTATGCAAACCTTTTACAAGCACCTGTTGAAATTGTTTATAATGCTACTGATTACGAAGAGGCAATTGAAAAGTTTGCCCATTTGGATTTAATTTTTATTGATACAGCAGGTAGAAATTATAAAGAAGTAAAATATGTAAATGATTTAAAAATGATTATTAACTTTGATGAAGAGGTAGAATCATTCTTAGTTTTATCTTTAACCTCTAAAGAAAATGATATGGAAACGATAGTACAACAATTCGATGAATTTCCAATAGAGAAATTTATCTTTACTAAGGTAGATGAAACAAATTCTATTGGCACTATGTATAATTTAATGATTAAATATAATAAAGGACTTGCTTACTATACGAATGGACAAGAAGTACCAGAAGATATTGAAGAAGCAAATCTAGATAGTTTACTTGAATTGTTCTTTCAAGGAGAATTCAAATGAGAGATCAAGCTGAAAAATTAAGAATGAAAATGCTAGAAAGTCAGGGTGCTTTAGGTAGGTCTATTGCAGTAGTTAGCGGTAAAGGTGGAGTTGGAAAAAGTAATTTTTCAACAAACTTTGCTATTGAATTAGCCAAATTAGGCAAAAAGGTTGTTGTGCTTGATATGGATATAGGTATGGGAAATGTCCATATATTAATCGGTAAAACAGCTCAACATAGTTTAATGGATTATTTAGAAGGAAGCGTCGCTTTAGAAGAAGTAATGTATGAAGGACCATTCAGCCTGCAATATATTTCAGGGGGCTCAGGATTATCTTCAGTTGTAGAATGGTCAAAGGATATGTTTGATTTATTAATAAACGCATTTGAAGAACTTCAAAAATCCTACGATTTTGTATTGTTTGATATGGGTGCCGGCGCTGCGAATTGGTCAATTGATTTATTAACATCAATTGATGAAATAATTGTTATATCAACTGCTGAACCAACATCCATCACCGATGCCTATTCAATGATGAAATATATTCATTTAAAAGATCAATATAAAACATTCTATTTATTATGTAACCGAGCTTATTCAAAAGAAGAAGGTCAAGAAACATTAATTCGATTAAGGAATACGATGCAGCGATTTTTATCAAAAGATGTAAATGTACTTGGTTCTTTACCTGAAGATCCGGTAGTAAGAAAAGCAGTACGCGAACAAGTTCCTTTTTCAATATCGTATCCTGATGCAGCAATTTCTAAAACATTACAAGTAATTGTAAATCATTTTGTTCATCATCAAATAAAAGAGGTTCATGCTCGTAATACAAATACATTTTTATCAAAACTGAGAAGTATTTTTTCGAAAGGGCGTGATTAATTGGAGTTCTCAAATAAAAGCAAGCTGTTAATTGTTGATGATTCTGCTTTTATGAGAAAGCTAATTAGTGACTTTTTTGAAGGAAATTCAAAGGTTGAGGTCATCGGTATAGCTCGTAATGGTAAAGATGCCATCAAGAAAATTCAACTATTAAAGCCGGATGTTGTAACAATGGATGTTGAAATGCCTGAGATGAATGGACTAGATGCATTAAAATTAATTATGGAAGTATCTCCTGTTCCAGTAATTATGTTGTCAAGTACAACAGTAAGTGGAGCAGAAAATACTTTAAGTGCAATTGAATATGGTGCTGTTGATTTTGTTGCTAAACCTAGTGGAACAATTTCTCTCGATCTTCACAAAGTAAAGGAAGAACTCGTACATAAAGTAGAGCAGGCTGCACATGTTCCTGTTAACAAATTAAAGAAGCCTATTAGAGACAAAAAGATGAATATTACGAGCCTAAGCAACAAATTTGAATCCTCACCTTTAAATGAAAAATTTATATATCAAAAACCATCTAAAGAAACAGTTGCTTTTACGAAATCGAAAAGGGAATGGAGTAATTCTTCTAAAAAAATTATTTTAATTGGTACATCAACTGGTGGACCAAGAGCATTACAAGAGGTTATTACTAAATTACCAGAAACAATTAATGCGCCTATTTTAATTGTTCAACATATGCCGGCAGGATTTACAAAGTCTTTAGCAGAAAGATTAAACAATCTTAGTAAAATAACAGTTAAAGAAGCTGAGCATGGAGAACAATTGCAAAATGGAACGGCATATATTGCTCCAGGTGGTTGGCACTTGAAGCTTCAAAAAAATGCTGGGAATTTTGTAATTCAATTAGATCAACAAGAGCCACCTCGTTCAGGACATCGCCCTTCTGTAGATGTAATGTTTGAAAATGTTAGTCAATTTAATGAGTTTGATAAAATTGCAGTTATTATGACCGGTATGGGGTATGACGGTTCTAAAGGATTAATTGATTTAAAGAAAAATGGGAATGTAATAGCAATTGCAGAGTCAGCTGAAACGTGTATCGTATACGGAATGCCGAAAGCTGCTATAGAGACTAAACTTGTAGATGAGATAGTAGAAGTTGACGAAATTGCACAAATGATAATGAAATATTTGCCATAAAAGGAGTGTTGTCATATGGAAGTCAATCAATATTTAGAAATGTTCATTGAAGAGAGTAAAGAACATTTACAATCTTGCAGCGATAACTTGTTAGAGCTTGAAAAAAATCCTGATGACTTAGCGATTGTAAATGAAATATTCCGCTCTGCTCATACATTAAAAGGTATGTCTGCAACAATGGGATATGAAGATTTGGCAGATTTAACACATAAAATGGAAAATGTTTTAGATGCGATTCGCAATGAAAAAATTCATGTAACACCAGAGATTCTTGATGTTGTATTTGAATCAGTAGACCATCTTGAAGAAATGGTTATGGATATTGCTAATGGTGGTAATGGGAAACGTAATGTTTCAGAAACTGTTGAGAAGCTTAAGCGAATTGAATCTGGGGAGACAACTGTTGCAGCTACTGCAACTTCTACAGCAGCTTCGGAAGCGACGGCAGCTGAAGTTGCAGTTACAAATCTTGCTGTCGTCGTACCAAATTTAGAATACGATGATTTTGAGAAAACAGTTATTTTACAATCAACTGAACAAGGATTCAATGCTTATGAAATATCGGTAGCTTTACGTGAAGATTGCTTATTAAAAGCAGCGCGCGTTTATATGGTATTCGATATTTTAGAAAAAAATGGAGATGTAGTTAAATCATCACCAACTGTTGATAAATTAGAAGAAGAACAATTCGATCAAAATTTCCAAGTAGCATTTATTTCAAAAAGCTCAGCTGAGGAAATACAAAGTAAGATTATGAAAGTTTCTGAGGTTGATACGGTTATAGTCAATCCACTTTCTAAAGAGTTCTTTATCCAATCCACTACTGAAGAAACTGCTAAGACAGCCGTGCAAAAACAAGTTCCAGAGGTTGTTGCTAAACAAGCACAAGTTGTGGAAACTGATAATAACCAAAAATCACAGGCTCCTGCAAAAAATAACCATGCGCAGAGTAAAACGATTCGAGTTAGTATTGAACGTCTAGATATTTTAATGAATTTATTCGAAGAGTTAGTAATTGATCGAGGTCGTTTACAATCAATTGCTGCTGAAGTAAATCATTCGGAATTAAACGAAACAGTTGAAAGAATGAGTCGTACGATGGGAGATTTACAAAATATCGTCTTAACGATGCGTATGATTCCAATCGATACTGTATTCAATCGATTCCCGAAAATGGTTCGTACTTTATCCCGTGACTTAAAGAAAAAAATTAATCTTGAAATTCTTGGTGCAGAAACGGAGCTTGATAGAACTGTAATCGATGAAATTGGTGATCCACTCGTTCACTTAATTCGTAACTCAGTTGATCATGGGATTGAAAGCCCTGAAGTTCGACTTGCGAAAGGTAAACCAGAAGAAGGTACTGTTGTATTAAGAGCTTATCATAGTGGAAACTACGTATTTATCGAGATTGAAGACGATGGTGCAGGAATTAACCGTGAAAAAGTTTTAACAAAAGCGATTTCAAAAGGTATCGTAACAAAAGAAGCGGCATTGTCTTTATCAGATAAACAAATAAATGAATTAATTTTAGCTTCAGGATTCTCGACAGCAGATGTGGTATCAGATATTTCAGGCCGTGGTGTTGGTCTTGACGTTGTAAAAACAACAATTGAATCTTTAGGTGGCAATATTTCGATTGAATCAACAGAAGGTGTTGGGTCAATATTCTCTATTCAATTACCATTAACTCTATCAATTATTTCTGTTATGTTAGTAGAAATTGAACAAGAGATTTATGCTATTCCTTTATCATCAATTATTGAAACTTCAATTATTAAGAATTCAGATATATTAAATGCACATAATCAAAAAGTGATTGATTTCCGTGGCAAAGTAGTTCCTCTAGTCTTCCTAGAAGAAATTTTTGAGGTTCCTCGAAAAGAACGAAGAGAGGATGAATATCACTCTGTTGTAATTGTTCGTAAAGGTGAGAAACTAGCAGGACTTGTAGTAGATTCATTTATTGGACAACAAGAAATTGTTCTTAAATCTTTAGGTAATTACTTAACAAATATTTTTGCAATTTCTGGTGCAACAATTTTAGGAAACGGAAAAGTAGCATTAATTGTCGATTGTAACGCATTAATGAAGTAAGAATGTAGATAAAATGAGAGGTGTAGCAAATGAATGCTCTTGAACAGGAATATTTAAAGGTCATTGTTTTTCAGTTAGCGGATAAAGAATATGCTATTCCAGTATCGAATGTTCAAGGAATAGAGAAGTTAATGCATATTACTCGCGTACCAAAAACTGCGAATTATGTAAAAGGTGTTATTAATTTACGTGGGGTAGTAACTCCAATTATTGATTTACGTGAACGTTTTAACATACCTGTAGATCATAATGAAGATACTGCAAGAATTATCATTATTACCCTTGATGAAATGGAAGTAGGCTTTGTCGTAGATTCAGCCAATGATGTAATTGATATACCTATTAATTCAATTGAACAGCAACCTGAAGTAGTAGGTTCAAATGAAGAAGAGTTTATATCTGGTGTTGCTAAACTTGAAAATAGATTATTAATCTTATTACATTTAGATAAAGTTTTAAATCCATAGTTTTCTAACGATTAACAATTTTTGTTTAATCTGTTTAGATTGATTGAAGCGGGGATATATAAATGAACCATAATCAAAAAATAACTTCATTGCATTTAGACGTTCTAAAAGAGATAGGGAATATTGGTGCAGCTCATGCAGCAACAGCATTATCGGATTTATTAGGGAAAAAAATTGATATGAGAGTACCGAAAGTTGAAATGGTTACTTTTAATGAAATGATGGAGCTAGCAGGTGGAGCCGAGACAGTTGTTGTTGGTATTTTCCTTCGTATAGAAGGAGATGCAGAGGGCAGCATGTTTTTCATCTTGCCAATTCAGCAAGCGAATCGGTTTATTCAGCATTTAATAAATGATGACAATTTTGATTTTAATCGTAATCCAATTTCTGAACTTGGACTATCCGCAATGCAAGAAATGGGTAATATATTATCTGGGTCTTATTTATCAGCACTATCAGATTTTACTGGTTTGAAAATTTATCCAACAGTACCTGGCTTAAGTGTAGATATGTTCGGTGCAATTATTAGTATCGGACTTATTGAAATTTCAGAAGTTAGCGATAATGTCATTGTTATTAATACATCCATTTTTGAAGACGGTTTTGAAAATTCTAAAGAAGTCAGAGGGCATTTCTTCTTATTACCTGATCCAGAGTCATTTGAATCTATTTTCAAAGCTTTAGGAGTATCTTAAAAATGATCCCCTCTAAAAGTGGTCAAGTTATTAAAGTTGGAATTGCCCAAATGGATGTAGTTAAAATACCAGACACAATAAGAACTTCAGGATTAGGGTCATGTGTAGGTGTTGTTTTATATGATGAAACAAAAAAAATTGCTGGATTAGTACATATCATGTTACCGGAATCTAGTCTTGGAAGAACGGAAACAATAAATGTTGCAAAATTTGCGGATTCAGGAATTCAGGCGCTTATAGCAATGTTAAAGCTAGAAGGTGTCCAACCATTTCGTTTAAAGGCAAAAATTGCTGGTGGAGCTCAAATGTTTAAATTTACTTCTGATAAAGATTCAATGCGCATTGGCCCTCGTAATGTTGAAGCAGTGAAAAAGGAACTTAAAAAAAATAGTATTCCGATTATTGCAGAAGACACTGGTGGCAATAGTGGACGAACGATCGAGTTTAACCCTGCTACTTGCAAACTGAGCATACGTACAGTGAATCAAGGAGTGAGTGAAATATAATGTACGGTTCAATATTTTACAATTGCTGGACAGCATTACTAGCGTTTACAGTATATTTTTTTGTAACACTATCTCAATCACAAGCACCTAGTAAAATTTTGATTGGTTCATTTGTTATTGCAGCTATTGCATTTTTCGTTATGTTTGCTGTTCGTTATTTGTTGGCGTATGTGTTGTATACACCAGAACAACAACTATTCGACCTTATAGGCAATAACGAGGCAGACGGAGAACAATCAGGTCAAGAGCATCAACTAAATAACGAATTACAATTACCTTCTAATTCTACTGTTGAATTTAATGATGAAAGTCCAGAGGAAATAGCAAAAGTGGTTCGTACAATGATAAACCAAGATGAGGTAGTATCTAATTAAGAGAACTATAAAAATTATTAGGGTGGTAGCTGTAGGCTAATTCACGCTTCATAAATAATATTTTCCTATCTAGTAAAAAAAGAGTCGAAAAACGGCTCTTTTTTCATATGGTCATTTCAAAAAATATAGTGTATGAGTAATATAATAGTCTTATAGAAACGTGTGTTTTTTTATTATCATTTGATATAATAATTGATAGAAAATAAACGTATTAACGTGAGGTGGATGAGGGTGGTACAACTAATGCTAGATAATGAACAAAAACTTTGGGATAGCTGGATAAATAGTCGAGATCCTCATGCGGGTGATTTACTCTTAAAAAAATATAAACCACTAGTATCTTTTCATGTTCAACGTATTGGCGCTGGTGTGCCGAAAAATGTTTCGAGAGATGATTTGATGAGTCTTGGCATGATGGGACTTTTCGATGCATTAAATAAATTTGACATAAATAGAGATTTGAAATTTGATACATATGCTTCTTTCAGAGTGCGCGGTGCTATTATTGACGGATTAAGAAAAGAGGATTGGTTGCCACGCTCTGCGAGAGAAAAAGCAAAGAAAATGGAAGCCCAAATTGAAAAATTAGAACAGAAGCTAATGAGACATGTAACGCCTGAGGAACTTGCTGAATATATGAATTTACCGATTGAGGAAGTTTATCAGACAGTACAAGAACATTTCTTTTCTAATGTACTTTCAATCAATGAGCAACAAGATCAAGAAGAAGCTGAAGGTAAAGCGTTTGTTATTCGAGACGATAATACTAAAACACCAGAACAAGAAGCTGTATTTTCAGAGTTGATATCCGATCTTGAGGAAAATATTAAAAAGCTAAATGCCAAGGAACAGCTAGTTTTAAGTTTATTCTATACTGAAGAAATGACGCTTACAGAAATTGGTGAATTACTAGAACTTTCAACATCTCGTATTTCCCAAATTCATTCGAAAGCTTTATTAAAACTTAGGAAACTTCTTTCTACTGAAATGACTAATGTTTAGGGAGTGATTTTATGAGTTTAAGAAATATAGAGCTCCAAATTGCAATTCCAAAAACATATGAAGCAGGTAAAACATTAGAACAACATCAACAGAATGTCATCCAACAGCAATACAATGCAAATGAAGCATTAAAAAAAGAAATTGAAAAAAAGCAGCTTACAGTTATGGATACTGAAAAAATAGACAATATTACTGAAGATGAAAACAGTAGTACTAGTGACCAAAATATGTCTAAAAAAGAAAAGCAGAAAAAAAAGAATCAAGAAGAAGTTCAGCATCCGTTTAAAGGGAATTTTATTGATTTTAGTGGATAGGAGAACGTGATGGTCTCAATAATCGTATTACTGATCGTTTCACAACTTATAAGTTTTTACTTTATTCTTCTTTTAAACACAAAATTGGCTAAATTTAAGGATTTGGAAATACGACAAGATAAGCTTATTCGTGAAATGGATAATGCAATAAGTGTTTATTTATTAGAGATGCGTGAAGAAAACGATCGTTTAATTAAAGAACTTTCAAATGTTAAACAAATTGAATCAAAAAAAGATATACAAGAAAAACAAAATGTGGCAATTATACAAGAAAAAATACCTTTCGAGCCAATCCAAGACGATAACAATATAATAGATGATGTTGCTATTGAAGCAAAGCCACTTGTTCCCAAAAATATAGTAAAAAACGCATACAATCAACAAAAGAACTTAAATAGTTCTCAAAATTTGGAGCTAGTAATTAAAGAGAAGGAACCAATTGAATCAACTGAAATACTAACATTTGAACAACAAGTATTAAAGATGCATCTTGAGGGGAAATCTATTGATGAAATAGCAAAAATTACTCAAAAAGGTAAAACAGAAATCGAGTTGTTAATTAAGTTTCATGCATAAAGTGTTGCAGTACGAAATCTAGTGTGTTATATTATCAATTGGTGTTATTATTACACACGCATTTTGATGTAGTAAGTGGTGCTTTTTGAATAAAAAGTTGCTTGTTACAAATGAAAAATGCGGAGGAAAAAACCAAAATATTAGGAGGAACATATTTATGTCAGTAATTTCAATGAAACAATTACTTGAAGCTGGTGTACATTTCGGACATCAAACTCGCCGTTGGAACCCAAAAATGAAAAAATACATTTTTGTAGAGCGTAACGGTATCTATATTATCGATTTACAAAAAACAGTTAAAAAATTAGAAGAAGCTTACGACTTCATGCGTCAAGTTGGCCAAGATGGTGGTAAAGTACTTTTCGTTGGTACTAAAAAACAAGCGCAAGAAGCAATTAAAGAAGAAGCTGAACGTTCAGGTAACTACTACATCAACCAACGTTGGTTAGGTGGTACTTTAACAAACTTCGGTACAATCCAAAAACGTGTTGCTCGTATGAAAGCAATCGAAAAAATGGAAGAAGACGGTACTTTCGACGTACTTCCTAAAAAAGAAGTTATCCAACTTAAAAAAGAACACGAACGTCTTGTTAAATTCTTAGGCGGTATTCGTGATATGGCTGATATTCCAGATGTAATGTTTGTAGTTGACCCACGTAAAGAGCGTATTGCTGTTGCAGAAGCTCGTAAATTAAATATTCCTATCGTAGGTATTGTTGATACTAACTGTGATCCAGATGAAATCGACTACGTAATCCCTGCAAACGACGATGCTATCCGCGCTGTTAAATTATTAACTGCTAAAATGGCAGATGCTCTAATCGAGTCTAAACAAGGTGAATCTGAAGCTACAGCTGAAGAAGTAGTTGCTGCTGAGTAATTCACTGTTAGAAAACTTGGCTTAATGCAAAGTTTAGGTGACAAGCTTAGTTGCATTTATGCAAATTAGGAAGTGTTCAACTTTCTTATTTGCCTACAGAAAGGTGATAAGTGGATGAAACCTCTTATCACCTTTTTTTAAGAAGAAAAGTGGAGGCGGTTTGCCTATCCGACTGAAACTGGAGAAAGTTGAAGTTTCCAAGGAGCTAACCGCTGGAACTTGACATTTTTTGTGAAATGTTACTAAAGATATACAACAAAAATTTAATAACTGATACTCAAGGAGGAAACTTCAAATGGCAATTACTGCACAATTAGTAAAAGAACTTCGTGAAAAAACTGGCGCAGGTATGATGGACTGCAAAAAAGCATTAGTAGAAACAGATGGTAACATCGAGGCTGCAATTGACTTCTTACGTGAAAAAGGTCTTTCATCTGCTGCGAAAAAAGCTGACCGTATCGCTGCAGAAGGAACTACTTATATTTTAGCTGAAGGTAATGAAGCTGTTATTTTAGAAGTTAACGCTGAAACTGACTTCGTTGCTAAAAACGAAAAATTCCAAGTACTTGTTGCTGAATTAGCAAAACAAATTTTAGCTGCAAAACCTGAATCAGTAGAAGCTGCATTAGAAATTACAAATGCAGAAGGTGTTAAAATCGCTGATCAAATTTCAACTGCTGTAGCTACAATTGGAGAAAAAATTACTCTTCGTCGTTTCGAAGTTAAAACTAAAACTGATGCTGATGCTTTCGGTTCATACCTACATATGGGTGGACGTATCGGTGTATTAGTAGTACTTGAAGGTTCTACTAATGAAGATGCAGCGAAAGATGTTGCAATGCACATTGCTGCTATTAACCCTAAATATGTATCACGTGACGAAGTTTCTGAAGAAGAAGTTGCTCATGAGCGTAAAATTTTAACAGAACAAGCATTAAACGAAGGTAAACCAGAAAATATCGTTGCTAAAATGGTTGAAGGTCGTCTTGGTAAATACTTCGAAGAAATTTGTTTATTAGACCAAACTTTTGTTAAAAATTCTGACCAAAAAGTTCGTGACTTCGTAAAAACTACAGGTGGAACTGTAACATCATTTGTACGTTTTGCTGTTGGTGAAGGTATTGAAAAACGTGAAGATAACTTCGCTGAAGAAGTAATGAACCAAGTTAAAGGTAACTAATTAATTTAATTAATAAATTGTGTGATGAACACAATTGATGGAAGTAGGGAGCACAATTTGCGTGTTCCCTATTTTTCAAGATATTAAATTTAATGATGGTTGGATTTTAATAATGAGTAACGGAGGTTTACTATGAGTGTGCCACAATATAAACGAGTAGTAATTAAATTAAGCGGTGAAGCATTAGCAGGTGAAGCTGGTTTTGGTTTATCACCAAAGATCATTAAATCTGTAGCCGAAGATATTAAAGAAGTAGTAGAGCTTGGCGTTGAGGTAGCGGTAGTTGTCGGAGGTGGAAACATCTGGCGTGGGAAAGTTGGCAGTGAAATGGGAATGGATCGTGCCTCTGCAGATTATATGGGTATGCTAGCAACAGTTATGAATTCGTTAGCATTACAAGATGCCTTAGAAAAATTAGATATTGAAACTCGTGTTCAATCTTCAATTGTGATGACACAAGTGGCGGAGCCTTACATACGTCGAAAAGCAGTTCGTCATCTAGAGAAAAAACGTGTAGTCATTTTTGCAGCAGGAACAGGAAATCCATTTTTCTCAACAGATACTACAGCTGCATTACGTGCCGCAGAAATTGACGCAGAAGCAATTTTAATGGCGAAAAATAATGTGGATGGTGTATATTCAGCAGATCCAAAGGTTGATGAAAATGCAGTTAAGTATGACACACTCACTTATTTAGATGTAATTCAACAAGGATTACAAGTTATGGATTCAACAGCTTCCACTTTATGTATGGACAACGACATACCTTTAATAGTATTCTCTATTATGGATAAAGGAAATATTAAACGCGCCGTACGCGGTGATAAAATTGGAACAGTCGTTAGGAGGAATCTATAATGCCTAAGCAAGTATTAGAACAAGCAAAAGACAAAATGAATAAAACAATCTCTGCCTTTACACGAGAACTCGCTTCAATTCGTGCAGGACGTGCTAACGCTTCACTTCTTGATAGAATTTCAGTTGATTATTATGGTGCACCTACTCCAATCAATCAATTAGCAGGTGTTTCAGTACCAGAAGCACGTTTACTAGTAATAACACCATATGATAAATCGATTTTAGGTGAAATTGAAAAAGCGATTATGAAATCAGATATTGGTATTACACCAACAAATGATGGTAATGTTATTCGTTTAGCAATCCCTGCTTTGACTGAAGAACGTCGTAAAGACCTTGTTAAAATTGTGAAAAAAGAAGCAGAGGATGCGAAAATCGCAATTCGTAATGTGCGTCGTGATGCTAATGATGATTTGAAAAAATTAGAGAAAAATGGCGACATTACAGAAGATGATCTTCGTGGTTATAGTGACGATATTCAAAAGCTAACTGATGAATTTATCGTGAAAGTAGACGAGGTTGCAAAAGATAAAGAAAAAGAAATTTTATCTGTATAAAAAGGCGTTTTTACTGAAGTGATATTTAGTATACAGATAGGGACAATTGGACGCCTATAACTTCTAAAAAATTATAGTGAACAAAAAAGTGGATTAGGACGTCCTGTTTATTAGGACGTCTTTTTCTCTTAATATGAAATAGTAAGTTTTAAATATTTAACTATGTAGTAATTGGCATATCGTCAACTTACACTAAAAGAAACTAACACATTTCTGTTATGTATACATAAAAACAAATGTTTATAAAGAAAAAAAGGACACAAACTTTCGATTTTGATATGATAATTAAGAATACGTCCAAAATGTTGTCAGGTGGGGGAATAAAATGTTCAAAGGAATATTAGGAAAGTCAAAAAAAGAAAAGAAATCGATGGTGGATAATGAAATCAATGACTTTATACCTTCCCATATTGCAATCATTATGGACGGCAACGGACGGTGGGCTAAAAAGAGAGCAATGCCGAGAATAGCTGGACATCATGAAGGAATGAAAACTGTTCGGAAAATTGCTAGATGTGCTGATGATTTAGGAATAAAAGTACTAACGCTTTATGCATTTTCTACAGAAAACTGGAAAAGACCGAAAACTGAAGTAGAATATTTAATGGGTTTGCCCCAAAAGTTTTTAAATTCTTTTATGCCAGAAATTATGGAACGTAATATTCGAGTACAAATGATTGGTGATAAAGAAGTTTTACCGGCCAATACACAAGCTGCATTAAATGAAGCGATGGAAAAAACTAAAAATAATACAGGCCTTATATTAAATTTTGCTATGAATTATGGAAGTCGCTCTGAAATTGTTAAAGCATTCAAGGATATAATGATAGAAGTTAGTAATGGAAATTTAACAATCGACTCAATCGATGAAAATACAGTGAATCAATATTTAATGACATCGCAGCTACCAGAACCAGATCTACTCATACGTACTAGTGGAGAAGTTCGTTTAAGTAATTTTATGTTATGGCAACTCGCCTATACGGAGTTTTGGTTTACTGATATACTCTGGCCTGATTTTAATGAACAAACTTTCGTGGAAGCAATTCAGGCTTATCAAAAGAGGAATCGACGCTACGGTGGGTTGAAAGGGGAAGAAAATCGTTGAAACAAAGGATTATTACGGGGGTAGTTGCTGCTGCATTATTTATCCCATTTGTTATAATTGGCAATTTGCCTTTTACACTTTTAGTTTATTTCGTAGCAGCAATCGGATTGTTTGAAATCCTCCGAATGAGAAAGATTCCAATTTTTTCGATTCCAGGATTAATTGGAACCTTGACATTGTTCGCCATATTATTTCCAGTTACATGGGCGGATCGCATTATTGAACAGACTTCTTATACAAAGTTAGAACTTGTCATTATTGCAATTATTCTTTTATTAGTTTATTCAGTTATTGTGAAAAATCGTTTTACATTTGATCATGTTGCTTTCGTTTTATTAAGCACGTTTTATGTGGGCATTGGCTTTTATTATTTAATTGAAACTCGTGAAGCTGGCTTACAATTTATTATTTATGCGTTATTGGTAGTTTGGTCAACAGATTCAGGCGCATATTTTACAGGTCGAAAAATAGGGAAAAATAAACTGTGGCCTGAAATTTCACCAAATAAAACCATTGAGGGCTTTATTGGTGGTATTGTAATTGCGGTCCTATTTGCATGTTTAATGCAAATAATATATCCATTTGAGATATCGTGGCTTGCTTTCATTATCATTACAATTGTTTGTTCAATTTTTGGCCAAATGGGAGATTTAGTTGAATCTGCTATTAAAAGACATTATGATGTGAAAGATTCAGGAACAATTTTGCCAGGTCATGGGGGAATTTTGGATCGTTTTGATAGTTTATTATTCGTATTACCATTATTAAATTTACTGCATTTTGTAAGTTAATATTTTGAGGACAAGCTTCATAAGTTGCAAAAGAAGAATCAATTGTAAGAATGATTTATGATTTTGATGCAGTGGATTTGATATTTTGAAGGGAAGTAATTTTTTGAAAAAAATAAGTTTATTAGGAGCAACTGGCTCTATTGGATGGCAAACAGTTGACATTTTATTAAACCATCCTGAAAGCTTTAAGCTTGTTGCTTTTTCAGCAGGTAAAAATATTGAAAAAACACGTAAAATTATCGATGACCTACAGCCAGAGCTTGTATCAGTACAAGATGAAAGTGATGCTTTAGAACTGCAAAAGGATTATCCTCATATTCATTTTACTTTTGGAAAACAAGGATTAGTTGATGTGGCGACACATCCTGATTCAACAGTACTTTTAAATGCGGTATTAGGTAGTATAGGTTTAGAATCGACACTTGCTGCTATTCGCATGGGAAAAACGATTGCTATTGCAAATAAAGAAACATTAGTTACAGCAGGTCATTTAGTAATGGCTGAGGCCAAAAAATATAACGCACCAATTTTACCAGTTGATAGTGAGCATTCTGCAGTTTTCCAATCAATGAATGGTGAAAATCCAAAGCAAATAGAAAGAATTATTTTAACTGCATCAGGTGGATCATTCCGAGACAAAACCCGTGAACAATTAAAAGATGTAACTGTTAAAGATGCACTAAATCATCCTAATTGGTCAATGGGAGCAAAAATTACGATAGATTCTACAACAATGATGAATAAAGGATTAGAAGTAATTGAAGCACATGTACTTTTTAACATGCCCTATGAAAAAATTGATGTTTTATTACATCGAGAAAGTATTATTCATTCATTAGTTGAGTATCATGATACAAGTGTCATTGCTCAACTAGGTACTCCGGATATGCGTGTACCGATTCAATATGCACTAAGTTACCCAGAACGTTTGCCGCTTATAGAAGGACAACGGTTAAATTTAGCTCAAATTGGACAACTCCACTTTAAAGAAGTTGATTTTGACCGTTATCGAGCTTTAAAACTAGCCTATGATGCTGGACGAGCAGGTGGTACGATTTTAACTGCTATGAATGCGGCGAACGAAGCGGCTGTTGCACTATTTTTACAAGAAAAAATTACGTTTTTACAAATCGAAGAAATTATTGAACAAGTAATGAATGATCATAACAATGTATTATTGCCAGATTTAGAAACTATACTTCAAGTAGATATTGAAACAAGAAAAACAGTAGTTAGCATGGTAAAATAGATAGAGTGAGCATAGACTAACAAAACTTGCTCTTAAAGGTGGGATTTTATGCAAACTGTAATTGCGTTTATTATTGTTTTCGGTTCCCTTGTGTTTTTCCATGAACTGGGACATTTTATTTTTGCAAAACGTGCAGGGATATTAGTTCGCGAATTCGCTATTGGAATGGGTCCTAAAATTTTTGGAATGACAAAGGGTGAAACGTTATATACAATTCGATTATTGCCACTTGGTGGATATGTTCGAATGGCTGGCGATGATGCAGATAAAATTGAATTGCAGCCTGGATATAGAGTCGGGTTAATTTTAAACAGAGATAACGTTGCCGAAAAAATTTATTTAAACCAAAAAGTTCAAAATCCAAATGTACTTTTCATGGAAGTTGAACGTGCAGATCTTGAAAAAGGATTGTGGATTGAAGGCTACGATGAAGAAGATCAATTAGTTCGTATTAAAGTAGCTAGAAAAGCAACCATTGTTGAAAATGGTACGGAAACAATTATTGCACCATATGATCGTCAATTTAATTCGAAAACAGTTGGACAACGTGCAATGGCGATTTTTGCTGGTCCGTTATTTAACTTTATTTTAGCGTTTGTTGTTTTTGTGTTCATCGCTTTAATGCAAGGTGTTCCAACTAACGAACCTGTTATTTATGATGTAGTTGATAATGGTCCAGCTCAAGCGGCAGGAATGGAGGCTGGAGATCTTGTAAAAGAAATAGATGGTGTTCCAATTAAAGATTGGGATGCACTTTCTGGTACCGTACAAGAAAATCCGGGTAAAACATTAAATTTCTTAGTAGAACGAGATGGACAAGAACTTGAATTATCATTAACTCCACAAGCAGTTGAAAATAGTGGGAAAAAAATTGGACAAATTGGTGTTATGTATCAAAGTCCTGTTGAGAAAAACCCTTTCAAAGCAGTTGTCTATGGCGCACAGCAAACATGGGATTACACAGTATTAATACTTGATCTGTTAAGGATGTTAGTTACTGGTCAATTTACAATTGATGCGCTCTCTGGCCCAGTAGGAATTTATAAAGCAACAGAAACAGTTGCCCAGTATGGAGTTTATAATTTAATGAATTGGGCTGCAGTACTAAGTATTAACCTAGGTATTATGAATCTTTTACCACTGCCAGCTTTAGATGGTGGTCGACTATTATTCTTCGGTATTGAAGCTCTGCGCGGAAAGCCGGTAGATCGTCAAAAAGAAGGATTAGTTCATTTTGTTGGTATTGTCCTATTAATGATTTTGATGGTTGTCGTTACATGGAATGATATTCAAAGGTTCTTCTTCTAAAAGCGAAAGCACCCCGAGAGTTGGGCAGCTGAGCAAGATGAAAATTTACGTTAGTAAATATTGTTTAAAATATAAGATTGATTTTTCGTTAACCTTATTCATTTATGGTAAAATCCAAAATGAATAAGGTTAAATCTTTTTTACTCAAGTTACTGTAAAAAATTGCTTCTACTTATATAGAAGATTAGTATGATATGCTAAAGTTAGTAAGTTTTGAATAGAAAAAGGTGAGCACTTATGAAACAAAGTTTTACTTTAATTCCAACAATGCGTGAAGTACCTTCTGAAGTTGAAGCGAATTCTCATAAAATGCTAATTCGAGCTGGATTTATACGCCAAAGTACAAGTGGTGTTTATTCATATTTACCGTTAGCAAAACGTGTATTAACGAAAATTGAAAAAATGATTCAACAAGAGATGGAAGCGTTAGGTGCAATTGAAATTTCCTTACCGATTATTCAACCTGCTGAAATATGGGAGCATTCGAAACGAATTGGAAATTTTGGAGAAGAAATGATGCATTTAAAAGATCGACGTAATCATCAACTAATTCTTTCTCCAACCCATGAGGAAGCAGTAACAATGTTAATTCGAGAAGGAATTAATTCTTATAGAAAATTGCCAATAACACTTTTTCAAATTCAGACGAAATTTCGCGATGAGAGTCGGCCTCGCTTTGGTCTTTTGCGGAGTCGGGAATTTATTATGAAGGATGCTTATTCTTTTCATGATAGTAATGAGAATTTAGAGGATACATATCGTAAGATGGTTTCAGCTTATTCTACTATTCTATATCGTATTGGTTTAAATTATCGAGTTGTTCAGGCGGATTCAGGTATAATGGGGGGGACAGCTGCAGAGGAATTCATTGTTCCTTCAGAGGATGGTGAAGCAATCATCGCTATTTCTGATCAATCTGATTACGCAGCAAATATTGAAGTTGCAGAAGTGGTGGAACCTACTAATTTTTCTGATGAATATTTAAAGCCTTTAGAGAAAGTCGCTTCATCTAATATCAAAACAATCGATGAAATATGTGAATTTTTCAATGTTGCATCTTCTAAATTTATTAAATCACTTGTATATCAAGCTGATGAGAAATTTGTTGTTGTATTAGTTCGTGGTGATCACGAAGTTAATGATATAAAGTTAAGAAAAGCCTTAAGTGCGAATGCTCTTCGTTTAGCAAATAAAGAAGAAATACAGCAATTACTTAGTTGTTCTTCTGAATCAATTGGACCGATTAAGCTACCTGTTGACGTTAAAGTAATTGCTGATTTAGCGATTCAATCAATACGAAATTCTATTACAGGAGCAAATGAGGATGGCTATCATTATATTAATGCAAATCCTGAACGAGATTTTGCCATCAATGCATATGAAGATGTTCGCTATATCCAAGAAGGTGAACCTTCACCAGATGGCAAAGGAACGATTCGTTTCGTGAAGGGGATTGAAGTAGGACATATTTTTAAATTGGGTACAGCATTTTCTGAGAAATTCAATGCAAACTTTGTTGATGAAAATGGCGAATTAAAGCCTATTATTATGGGTAGCTATGGTCTTGGTATTACAAGACTATTAGCAGTAGTTGCAGATAAGTACCAAGATGAACATGGCTTTACTTGGCCCAAGCATTTAGCTCCTTATGATATTCATTTAATACCTGTTAACTTTGAAGATGAGGTTCAATCGAATCTTGCAAATGAGCTTTATAATATATTAACGTTTTATCAATTTGATGTATTATTTGATGACCGACATGAAAGTGCCGGGGTTAAATTTGTTGATGCAGATTTAATCGGTTTGCCTGTTCGTGTAACGATAGGTGAAAGAGCAAGTGAAGGAATCGTAGAAGTAAAAATCCGAAGCACAGGTGAAACTTTCGAATGGGCAAAAGAAGAACTAGTTGATCATTTGAATGAGTTTTTTAGAAGTAATTAATTTTAGTCCCTCGAAATAAAGTTGAAAACATACAAAATTGTTTTTTATATTCAAACATACCAAAAGCCTGTACTATATTTAGAAAGCGCAGCCTTCACAAAGCACGGAAACAAGTCGTAGAGACACGACAACGTGGCTCTACGGCTTGTGTGCTTAGCCCGCTCAACAACCCAAACTATCTTAAAAATTATTCTAAGTATTTCTCCGATTAGCTCCATGTAAGGAGATAGCAGTTCCACTTTAATTTAACAAGTATTTAGTATATAGACAAAATAACTGCTCATTTCTAAATTAGAATGGGCAGATTCTTATTAACAAGGAAAAACTATTTTATGGTAATATGACTTTTTAGATAATCCTTTTATATACATAAGAAAGTAGGTGGTGAGTTGAATGTTAGACAATCAAGAAGCAAGAGAAAGATTTTTAACTTTATTACAACAATTGCAATTAACTGAAGATGTCTACATGTCTTTTTTTGAACAAGGAGAACTCACTCGACTGACAGTTCATAAGAAAAATCGTGTTTGGTGTTTTGAAATAAAATTAAAAAACATTTTACCTTATCAAGTTTATCAGCTATTTCGTACTCGAATGGCTGAACAGTTCCATCATATCGCGCAAGCTACATTTACAATAACGGCTAGCAGTCCTCATGTAACAGAAGAACTTGTAACAGATTATTGGTTAACTGCTGTCGAGCAATTAGATGCTTCTCCACCATTAAAAAATAGACTGATGAATCAAAAGCCTCAATGGAATGGTAATAAACTAACGGCATGTTGCATGTCTGAAATTGAACAATTAACATTAAAATCTAAATATGCTCAAAAAATTGTAGAAGCATATGCTAGTCTTGGTTTTCCACCATTTTCAGTAGATTTTCAATTACTTGAAGAAACAGAGGAAATGAAAGAGGCTCATCTGCAATATATTGAACAACGTCAAATGGAAGAAGCAGAGCTTGCTAGACAAGCAATGGAAGATTTCCAAAAACGTGAAAAAGCGAAAAGTGAAAATCCATCTTCAGTTGCAAGCAGTGGGCCTTTCCAATTAGGTGTGCAAATTAAAGAGACTGAAACGATGGAGATTCGTCGCATCTTGGAAGAGGAACGCCGAGTCGTTATTGAAGGATATGTCTTTGCAGTTGATATAAAAGAACTGAAAAGTGGACGTTCACTTTTAGAGTTGAAAATCACCGACTATACAGATTCAATCCTAGTGAAAATGTTCTCTCGTGACAAAGAAGACGCAGAAATGATGACCCAATTGAAAAAAGGTATGTGGGTAAAGGTTCGTGGCTCTGTTCAAAACGATACGTTCGTTCGAGACTTAGTTGTCATGGCTCAAGATATAAATGAAATTTATAAAGAACCGCGCAAGGATACGGCACCAGAGGGAGAAAAACGAGTAGAACTCCACCTTCATACACCAATGAGTCAAATGGATGCTGTTACACCAATAGATCAATTAGTTGCTCAAGCAGCAAAATGGGGTCATCCTGCCATCGCCATTACAGATCATGCAGTTGCACAAGGGTTCCCAGAAGCATATGCTGCAGGCAAAAAGCATGGGATTAAAATTATTTATGGAGTAGAAGCGAATATAGTTGACGATGGCTCACCTATTGCATATGCAGAGCAGCATATTGCTTTAGATGATGCGACATTTGTTGTATTTGACGTGGAAACAACAGGTCTTTCTACTGCTTACGATACAATTATCGAGCTTGCTGCAGTTAAAATTAAAGAAGGTAAAGTAATCGATAAATTTGAACGCTTTGCAAATCCACATAAACCTTTAACTGCAAAAATTATTGAGTTAACTCATATTACAGATGACATGCTACAAGATGCACCAGAAGTCGATCAAGTTGTTACGGAATTTAAAGAGTTTATTGGTGATGCTATTGTAGTAGCTCATAATGCATCCTTCGATATTGGCTTTTTATATACTGCCTATGAAAAGGCAGGCATACATGGAGTAATACATCCAGTAATCGATACGTTAGAATTATCGCGTTTCTTAAATCCGACATTAAAAAGTCACCGTTTAAATACATTATGTAAACGATATGGTATCGAATTAACACAGCATCACCGTGCAATCTATGATACGGAAGCAACGGGTGAATTAATGCTTCATTTATTAAAGGAAGCTAAAGAGCATGGTATCAACTATCATGATGAATTCAATCAAAATATCAATAAAAATGAAAGTTATAAGCAATCTCGTCCATATCACTGCACAATTTTAGCGATTGATAATGAAGGATTAAAAAATTTATTTAAATTAATTTCAATTGCCCATACTCAAACCTATTACCGTGTTCCACGTATACGCCGATCGGACTTAGTAAAGTTACGTAAAGGCTTACTAGTCGGTTCAGGATGTAGTAAAGGCGAATTATTTGAAACGATGATGAACAAGTCAACAGAGGAAGCTGAAAAAGTTGCCAAGTTTTATGACTTTATTGAAGTTCATCCGAAGCCAGTCTATGCACCATTAATAGAAGATGGTGCAATCCATGATGAGTGGAATTTAGAGGATATCATTCGTAAGCTAGTAAAACTAGGGAAACGATTAGATAAACCGGTTGTTGCAACAGGAAATGTTCATTACCTCCATCAAAACGATGCCATCTTTAGACAAATTTTAGTTGGTTCTCAAGGTGGAGCAAATCCATTAAATCGATACAAATTACCAGAAGTGCATTTCCGTACAACAAATGAAATGTTAGAGGAATTTGATTTCTTAGGTCCAGATTTAGCTAAAGAAATTGTTGTAACAAATACACAAAAAGTAGCAAACATGATTGGCGACGTTAAACCGATCAAGGATGAACTATATACGCCAAAAATTGAAGGCTCTGACGAAGAGGTAACAAATTTAACATATGAGATGGCACATAAAATTTATGGTGAGGACTTACCTGAAATCGTTAAGGCACGTATTGAAAAAGAATTAAAATCGATTTTAGGAAACGGCTTTGGAGTTATTTACTTAATCTCTGCAAAACTTGTGAAAAAGTCTTTAGCTGATGGCTATTTAGTAGGTTCACGTGGTTCGGTTGGGTCATCGCTAGTTGCAACATTTATGGAAATTACAGAAGTGAATCCATTGCCGCCACATTACGTTTGCCCTAACTGTAAAAATGTTGAATTCTTTGATGATGGTTCAGTTGGTAGTGGGTTCGACTTGCCAAACAAAGACTGTCCGAAATGTGGTACTCGCTATAAAAAAGATGGACAAGATATTCCCTTTGAAACGTTCCTTGGATTTAAAGGAGATAAAGTCCCCGATATCGACTTAAACTTCTCTGGGGAATATCAACCACAAGCACATAACTATACGAAAGTGCTTTTTGGTGAAGACTATGTATACCGCGCTGGAACAATTGGTACGGTTGCAGAAAAAACAGCGTATGGTTATGTAAGAGGATATTCAAATGATCATAATATAACATTCCGTGGGGCAGAAGTTGATCGTCTTGTACAAGGGTGTACAGGGGTAAAAAGAACAACTGGACAGCATCCAGGTGGGATTATCGTAGTACCAGATTATATGGATATTTATGATTTTACTCCTGTTCAATTCCCTGCTGATGCACAAGATGCAGAATGGAAAACGACTCACTTTGATTTCCATTCTATTCATGATAATGTCTTGAAGCTTGATATACTAGGACACGATGATCCGACTGTGATTAGGATGCTACAAGATTTATCAGGTATTGATCCGAAAACAGTCCCAACAGATGATCCAGTCGTAATGCAAATATTCTCAAGTCCAGAATCACTAGGAGTTACAGAGGAACAAATTGGCTGTAAAACTGGGACACTTGGTATTCCAGAATTCGGTACTCGCTTTGTTCGTCAAATGTTAGAGGATACGAAACCTTCAACCTTTAGTGAACTTGTACAAATATCCGGTTTATCCCACGGAACTGACGTGTGGTTAGGAAATGCTCAAGAACTAATTCAGAACGGTACATGTGTTTTATCTGAAGTTATTGGGTGTCGTGACGATATTATGGTTTACTTAATTTATCAAGGATTAGAACCAAGTTTTGCATTTAAAATCATGGAGTCAGTTCGTAAAGGTAAAGGTTTAACAGAAGAGATGGAAGCAGAAATGCGTGCACAAAAAGTACCAGAATGGTATATCGACTCATGTAAGAAAATAAAATACATGTTCCCTAAAGCTCACGCAGCTGCATATGTTTTAATGGCTGTACGTATAGCTTGGTTCAAAGTGCACCATCCTATTTTATATTACGCAGCATACTTTACAGTGCGAGCTAGTGATTTCGATTTAATAGCAATGACACAAGGCTCTGCTATGATTCGAACACGAATTGATGAAATTAATGCTAAAGGTCTAGATGCTTCCAAAAAGGAAAAGGATTTATTAACCGTACTAGAACTAGCTTTAGAAATGTGTGAACGTGGGATGAGCTTTAAAAAAGTTGACTTATACCGTTCGCAAGCAAGTGAGTTTGTCATTGACGGAAATTCTTTAATACCACCTTTTGATGCCATTCCAGGACTAGGAACAAACGTAGCGAAAGCTATTGTTGCGGCACGAGAAGATGGAGAATTTCTTTCTAAGGAAGATTTGCAACAACGTGGTCGCGTTTCAAAAACGCTAATTGAGTATATGGATAGCCTTGGTTGTTTAGAAGGATTACCAGATGCAAACCAGCTTTCATTATTTTAAAAGGCCAACGTTTCTCTTACCATTTAAATAACACATTTACGTAAATTTGCATTAAGTAAGATAATGTGCTATTGTAAAGGTAATAATTTGTTGATAGTTTTGCAGCAAAAGAGTGGGACCTTCCCGCTCTTTTCTGTTGTTATGCTAATCCAAATTTAACCTACCATTGAACGAACACCTTGTTCGAGACGTTGATTTCACCATGTTAGGTGGAATTTCTATTTTTTATAGGGTCTTGCAGAAAGTGTCTAATTAAGTCGCGGTTAGCTTGCGTAAGGCTAAGCAATGTCCTTTTGCGACGAGTAACCGCAGGAGCAGGACGCTTACGCTTTTCTTATAATAAGCAAAAAACAATTACGTCTAGGAGGATACTATGAGCAAAGTAACGTCAGTAATTGAAGAGCTTGTTACACCAATTTTAGATGACTTAAATCTTGAACTGGTCGATATAGAGTTTTTAAAAGAAGGCCGTAATTGGTTTCTTCGCGTCTATATAGATACACCAGAAGGCGGAATTGATATCGATCAATGTGCACTTGTTAGTGAGCGTTTAAGCTTAGTTCTGGATGAAAAGGATCCAATCGAGCAAAACTATTATTTAGAAGTTTCTTCACCTGGAGCCGAACGTCCATTAAAGAAAGAATCGGATTTCGAAAAAGCAGTAGGCAAATTTGTTTATGTGAAAACATATGAGCCAATAAAAGATATGAAAGAATTTCAAGGTTATTTGAAAGCATATACTGAACAAGGCTTAGAACTTGAAGTTCGTATTAAAACTCGTAAAATGAACATTTTTATCGAAAAAGATAAAATTGCAAAAGCACGACTTGCAATTGATTTCTCATCAAACTAGCAATTTAGGAGTGAAAATATAATGAGTAGTGATTTATTAGATGCTTTAACTGCTCTGGAACAGCAAAAAGGCATTTCAAGAGACGTTTTAATTGAAGCAATAGAAGCTGCATTAGTAACTGCATATAAACGTAACTTTAATCAAGCACAAAATGTTCGTGTTGATTTAAATTTAGACAATGGTTCAATGGTTGTATATTCACGTAAAGATGTAGTGGAAGTAGTAGAAGATGATCGTCTTCAAATATCTCTTGAAGATGCGAAAAAAATCAACCCAGCTTATGAAATTGGTGATGTGTTAGAACAAGAGGTAACTCCTCGTAATTTCGGTCGTATTGCTGCTCAAACGGCTAAACAAGTTGTAACACAACGAGTTCGTGAAGCAGAACGTGGATTAATCTACGAAGAGTTTGTTGACCGTACTGACGATATTGTCAATGGTACAATTGAACGTCAAGATGCACGTAACATTTATATAAGTTTAGGAAAAGTTGAAGCAGCATTGCCTGTAAATGAGCAAATTCAAGGTGAAGTTTATAAACCACAATCTAGAATTCGCGTTTATATTACTAAGGTTGAACGTACGACTCGCGGACCACAAGTTATCGTTTCTCGTACACACCCAGGATTGCTTCGTAGACTTTTTGAAATGGAAGTTCCAGAAATTTATGAAGGCATTGTAGAAATTAAATCAATTGCTCGTGAAGCCGGAGATCGTTCAAAGATTTCTGTATATGCTCATAACGAAGAAGTTGATGCAGTAGGTGCTTGCGTAGGTGGAAAAGGTGCTCGAGTACAAAATATCGTAAACGAATTAAATGGAGAAAAAATCGATATTGTAGAATGGTCTGAGGATCCGGTTGTATTTGTAGCAAATGCTCTTAGTCCATCAAAAGTACTAGATGTTATCGTTAATGAAGAAGAAAAATCAACGACTGTTGTTGTACCTGATTATCAATTATCTCTTGCTATCGGTAAACGCGGTCAAAATGCTCGACTTGCAGCAAAACTAACAGGTTGGAAAATTGATATTAAAAGTGAAACAGATGCTCGCGAGCAAGGAATATATCCGAATGAATCTAGTCGATTTATTCAAGATGACGAAGAGGATATTGATACTTCATACGATGAAATCGAATACGATCTTTATCAGGATAGCGAAGAATAAACATACATGTATAAGATGATTGATGGAGATTTTTCGTTTTAAGGGAAGGTGAAGTTCTCATGTCGACTAAAAAGAAAGTACCATTACGTAAATGTGTTGTTACTGGCGAAAGCTTGCCTAAGAAATCAATGATACGTATCGTTCGTTCAAAAGAAGGCGAAGTATCGGTAGATGTAACAGGAAAAAAATCTGGACGTGGTGCATATATTTCAAAGTCTGAAGAGGCTGTTGAAATGGCGCGGAAGAAAAATGTTTTAGAACGTCAATTAGAAGTGAAAATCCCTGATGAGGTTTATGATGAACTAATTAAATTAATTCGCAGGGAGTCTATCTTATGAACACAAGTTTCCTTCAACTATTAGGATTAGCAGCAAGAGCAAGGAAAATAGTTTCCGGCGAAGAGTTAGTAGTAAAGGAAATTCGGAATAACAACGCAAAGCTGGTAATTTTAGCATCTGATGCGTCAAATAATTCTAGTAAGAAAATTCAAGATAAATGTACGTATTACAACGTTGAGTATCATGTGTTTGGTGATCGCTACCAGCTAGGGACTGCAATTGGTAAAGAAGCACGTGTCGCACTCGCTATAACAGATAGTGGTTTTGCGAAGAAGATGTCTAGTCTACTCAACGAAAAATAATCGGGGGTGAGCAGATGACCAAATTAAGAGTTCATGAATATGCAAAAAAAGTAAATAAATCGAGTAAAGAAGTAATCGAAGAACTTAATAAATTAAACATTACTGTTTCAAATCATATGTCAATGCTTGAAGGTGAAGCTGTAACAAAATTAGATTCTGTTTTTAAACAAGGAAATTCAGCAAATCATGCACCTAAGCATAAGGATTTAAAGGATAAAAAACCAGCACCAAAAGCTCAAAATAAAGCTTCAGAGCAGCAACAAGTGAGATCACAGAAAAAAGCTGCTAATACAAACAATGAAAATAAACCATCGTCTAATAATGGCGAAAAACAGAAAAGTAAAGGTAACCATAACAAAACTATGGAACAACAACAAAATAACAACAAGAACAAAGGCGGATTTAATCAACGTAAAAAACCTGGAATTCACGGGGGAAAACGACGCCAACCTAAACATCAACAACCTCAAGCACCTGTAGTACAAAAAGAACTACCAGAAAAAATTACGTTCTATGAATCGTTATCAGTTGCAGAACTTGCAAAAAAATTACATCGCGAACCATCAGAAATTATTAAAAAATTATTTATGCTTGGTGTAATGGCAACAATTAACCAAGAATTAGATAAAGATGCAATTGAATTAATTTGTGCTGATTACGGTGTAGAAGTAGAAGAAGAAGTACGTGTAGATATTACAGATTTAGAGGTATACTTCGAGCAAACTGAAGCTAGTGAAGATGAATTACAAGAACGCCCACCAGTTGTTACAATTATGGGACATGTTGACCACGGTAAAACAACATTGCTTGATTCTATTCGTAATACAAAAGTGACTGCTGGTGAAGCTGGTGGAATTACACAACATATTGGTGCATACCAAGTTGTCGTAAATGATAAAAAAATTACTTTCCTAGATACACCAGGTCACGCTGCATTTACAACAATGCGTGCGCGAGGAGCAAAAATTACTGATTTAGCAATTATTGTTGTAGCTGCAGATGATGGTGTAATGCCTCAAACAGTTGAAGCAATTAATCACGCAAAAGCAGCAGAAGTACCAATTATTGTTGCAGTAAACAAAATGGATAAACCTTCTGCAAACCCAGATCGCGTTATGCAAGAATTAACTGAGCATGGCTTAGTTCCTGAAGACTGGGGCGGTGACACGATTTTCGTACCAATATCTGCCCTTAAAGGTGAAGGTATTGATACGCTTTTAGAGATGATACTATTAGTATCTGAAGTAGCAGAATTAAAAGCAAATCCTAATCGTTCAGCAATTGGTACTGTAATTGAAGCTCAATTAGATAAAGGTAGAGGTTCAGTTGCTACATTATTAGTTCAAGATGGTACATTACGTATTGGAGACCCAATCGTTGTAGGTCATGCATATGGACGTGTACGTGCAATGGTAAATGACTTAGGACGTCGCGTAAAAGAAGCTGGACCTGCGACACCTGTAGAAATTACAGGGATTAATGAAGTACCTCAAGCTGGTGACCGTTTTGTAGTATTTGAAGATGAGAAAACTGCACGTCAGGTTGGAGAATCTCGTGCAATGACGGCAATCCAAGCAAGTCGTTCTGAAAAGCAACGCGTGACATTAGACAATTTATTTGAACAAATGTCTCAAGGCGAAGTTAAAGAATTAAATATTATTGTGAAAGCAGACGTTCAAGGTACTGTTGAAGCGATGGCTGCATCATTAATGAAAATTGATGTAGAAGGTGTAAATGTTAAAATTATTCACACAGGTGCGGGGGCGATTACAGAATCAGACATTTCCCTTGCTGCAGCTTCTAATGCCATTGTTATTGGATTCAACGTTCGTCCAGATGCCAATGCAAAACGTGCTGCTGAAGAAGAAGGAGTAGACATTCGATTACACCGTATCATTTATAAAGTAATCGAAGAGATCGAAGCTGCGATGAAAGGAATGCTTGATCCAGAATTTGAAGAAAAAATTATCGGTCAAGCTGAAGTTCGTCAAACAATTAAAGTTTCAAAAGTTGGTACAATCGCTGGTTCTTATGTAACGGATGGTAAAGTAACTCGTGATTCTGGTGTTCGTATAATTCGTGATGGTATCGTTGTCTTTGAAGGTGAGCTTGATTCATTAAAACGTTTCAAAGATGATGCGAAAGAAGTTGCGAAAGGTTACGAATGTGGTATTACAATCAAAAACTTTAATGACATTAAAGAAGGCGACATTATCGAAGCCTTCGTAATGGAAGAAATTAAACGCTAGTGATTGTATACGTGGAAGTGGAATTTATAATTCCAACTGCCCATTCGTTAAAAGAAAAGAGAGCAGTTCTCCAGCGAATGATTACTCGTACAAAGCAAAAATTCAATGTTTCCATTGCAGAAATTGATCATCAAAATGTGTGGCAACGGACAAGATTAGCACTTGTCTCTGTTTCCTCATCAAAGGCTAGTGCAGAGGGAGAAATCAATCATGCACTGCACTTCCTACAATCAAACCCTTCATGGGAACAACTTGAAGTTTGGCGAGATTATTTATAAGAATTAAAAATTTTAAAGGGATTATTAGACGAAGCATTTCACAGGATGAATGTCTAATCAAAATTTCTCTTTAATAAAGAGGTGGCACATCTATGTCATTACGTTCAAATCGTATAGCTGAGCAAATGAAAAAAGAACTTGGCGATATTATTACTCGTAAAATAAAAGACCCGCGTGTTGGATTTGTAACAGTAACGGATGTAGACGTTACTGGCGATCTTCAACAAGCAACGGTTTATATATCTTCTCTAGGAAATGATCGCGAACGAAAAGAAACACTAAAAGCTTTAGTAAAGGCTTCAGGTTTTATTCGTACTGAAATTGGTAATCGAATTCGTTTACGTCGAACACCTGAAATAACATTTGAATTTGATTCATCAATTGAATACGGAAATAAAATTGATGCACTATTACGTTCTCTTCATGAAGAATAACAGATAAACAAGTGAGCGTTTAATAATTAATGTGTAAAGGTCTACATCTGCATATTGTTGTGCAATGTAGACCTTTCTTTTTATGGAAATATAAACCGTATTTCAACTATTGTATAAAGCTAAAATTAAAGGAGAACAACAATGAACGGTATTTTAGCGCTATGGAAAGAAAAAGGTATGACGAGCCATGATTGTGTGTTTAAGCTGCGCAAAATTTTAAAAACGAAAAAAATCGGTCATACGGGCACATTAGATCCTGCAGTTGAAGGAGTACTTCCAATTTGTATTGGACAGGCAACAAGAATTGCAGAATATTTAACAGATGCGGGTAAAACCTATGAGGCGATTATTAGTATTGGTAGATCAACCACTACTGAGGATGCTGAAGGTGAAACGGTTGAAGCTGATGAAAGTATTAAAACGATTTCAAGACAGCAGCTACTAGATGTTTTACACGCTTTAACAGGGCAAATTGAACAAACGCCTCCTATGTATTCTGCTGTAAAAGTTAACGGGAGACGACTTTATGAATATGCTCGAAAAGGTGAAGTAGTAGAGCGTCCTACAAGAAATGTAACGATTTATTCTTTGGAGCTGCTTGATGATGCAGCAGTATTTGAAGGGAAAGAAATTACTTTTCCTATAAGAATTGCTTGTAGTAAAGGAACATATATCCGAACACTTGCTGTACAAATAGGTGAAAAATTAGGATTCCCAGCTCATATGGCCTCACTAGTTCGAACAGCATCTGGAACATTTACAAAAAGTGATTGTGTTACATTAGAGCAGGTAGATACGATGATGAAGGAAGGTAACGTTGAAAATATCATTCTTCCTGTAGAGTATGCCTTATCTACTTATCCTTTTGTTGAAATTGAGCCATCTAATGAGAAACAAATTATGAATGGACAAGTGCTTCCACTACATGCATTTTTAGAAAAAAGTGATAAAATTGTGTTTAGTAAGAATGGAAAGGCTTTTGCCGTTTATACAGCACATCCAACAAAAGAAGGATATATGAAGCCTGAAAAAATGTTCCCAAATTTAACATAGGAGGCAGTACCTACGATGAATATTATTCATTTAAAATATCCACATCAGTTAAATCAAGTAAATCAAACGGCTGCTTATTCTTTAGCAGTCGGATTTTTTGACGGAGTACATAAAGGTCATCAAGCTGTAATTCAATCTGCAATTAAAAAAGCACGACAGTTGAATATTCAAAGTGCAGTGATGACATTTGATCCTCATCCATCGATTGTTTTAGGTGGACGAAAGGAAAAAGTATTTTACATAACGCCATTACAACAAAAGCTGGACATTTTAAATGAACTTGGTGTAGATAATGTGTTCGTTGTTCAATTCACATCGGATTTTGCAAAGCTTTCTCCAGAAGATTTTATTCAATATTTTATTCGAGACTTAAATGTTAAACATGTCACGGCTGGATTTGATTTCTCTTTCGGTAACTTTGGAAAAGGGAATATGGAAACAATGAAAGAATTAAGTAAAGGTGATTATGGAGTTACAATTGTGGATAAACTTAGAGATGATGAAGAAAAAATTAGCTCAACAAGAATTCGTTATTATTTACAAGATGGCGATATAGAAAGTGCAGCTAAACTATTAGGACGAGCATTTGAAGTGCCTGGTATAGTCGTTCATGGAGATAAGAGAGGGCGTACAATTGGTTTCCCAACTGCAAATATTCAATCGATGGAAGGGAGTTTTATCCCTGCAACTGGTGTCTATGCTGTAAGAATTTTAGTTCAAAATAAATGGTACGATGGTGTTTGTAATGTAGGATATAAACCAACATTTAAAAACCCTGATGATCGACAATTATCAATTGAAGTGCATATTTTGGATTTTAATAAAAATATTTATGGTGAAGAAGTAACTGTCGGTTGGTACAAACGTCTTCGAAGTGAACAAAAATTTAATGGCATTGAAGAATTAAAAGCGCAGATTGAAAAAGATAAAAATGAAGCGATTGATTATTTTAATCAGCTATCTTAATATTTGCTTGTGAGACTAATATATGATACACTTCTTTAAGTGTATTATGCACTAAACCTTAGCTCGGCTTTTCGAATCTCCAACGACTGCTGTGCTACTGGTGTTAAATATATTATTTAGGAGGTCCATAAAACTATGGCAATCACAAAAGAACGTAAAAATGAAATTATCGCTGAGTACCGCACTCACGAAGGAGATACTGGTTCTCCAGAAGTACAAATCGCAGTTTTAACTGCAGAAATCAATGCTTTAAATGATCACTTACGTACTCATAAAAAAGACTTCCACTCAGAACGTGGTCTTCTTAAAAAAGTTGGTCGTCGTCGTCACTTATTAAAATACTTACGTGAAACTGACGTACAACGTTACCGTGAATTAATCCAACGCCTTGGATTACGCCGATAAGAAAGAAAAGCGAAAGCGCCATGCTCCTGCGATTACTCGTCGCAAAAGAGCTTTTGCTTAGCCCCGACAGCTGCTTGGGGGACCTGACAAGTGTGCTTGCATCTGACGCTTTGCTTTCGATGCAGAATAAATTTGCACACGTGGGAAGGTACCAAAGCGACCTCGAGGGGCTGGGCGCTGCAGCTAGACAGTAGAAAGCATGTCCAACCATTGTGTTGGTCTAAAAGCGGGAATGTTCCCGCTTTTTATTTATGTAAAAACAAGTTAAATATAATTTCTCCTAAATAAATTGTAAAAATTATACGAATTAGCCATAATTAAAATGAAAATATTTAGCATAGAAATTGCTTTTTTGATACACTTACTATGATATATATTCGTAACGCAGTGTGTTTTATAAGAAAGGGGTTCATTAAATGACCGAAAAGAAAGTCTATTCATATGAATGGGCTGGCCGTCAACTAGTAGTTGAAGTTGGACAGCTAGCAAAACAAGCAAATGGAGCAACATTAGTACGCTATGGTGAATCAGCAGTACTTGCAACAGCCACGATGTCAAAATCTCCAAAAGCATTAGATTTCTTCCCATTAACAGTAAACTACGAAGAACGTCTTTATGCAGCTGGTAAAATCCCTGGTGGATTTATTAAACGTGAAGGTCGTCCATCTGAGCATGCGATATTAGTTTCACGTTTAATTGACCGCCCAATTCGCCCAATGTTCCCAGATGGATTCCGTAACGAAGTACAAGTTATTTCGATGGTAATGTCTTCTGAGCCAGATTGTCCGACTGATGTGGCGGCAATGTTTGGTTCTTCTTTAGCTTTGGCTGTTTCGGACATTCCATTTGATGGTCCTATCGCAGGTGTACATGTTGGTTATATCGATGGAAAATTCGTTCTTAACCCAACAACTGAACAATCAGAAAAAAGTACTGTTCACTTAACTGTGGCAGGAAACAAAGATGCCATCAATATGGTTGAAGCTGGTGCATTAGAAGTACCTGAAGAAATCATGCTTGAAGCTATTATGTTCGGTCATGAAGAAATTAAAAAATTAATTGCATTCCAAGAACAAATTGTTGCTGAAGTTGGCAAAGAAAAAATAGCTGTTGAATTATTTGAAATAAATGAAGAGCTATCTGCTCAAGTAAAAGCTCTTTGTGAAGAAGAGATGAATGCTGCTATCCAAACAGTAGAAAAACATGCACGTGAAGAAGCGATTACGGCTGTTAAAGAACGTGTTATTGCAAGCTACGAAGAACAAGAAGCAGACGAAGAAACATTAAAACAAGTAAAAACGATTTTAGATAAAATGGTTAAAGATGAAGTTCGTCGTTTAATTACAGAAGAAAAAATTCGACCTGATGGACGTAAAGTTGATGAAATTCGCCCACTTTCTTCAGAGGTTGGTTTACTACAACGTGCTCATGGTTCAGGTTTATTCACTCGTGGACAAACTCAAGCGTTATCAATTTGTACATTAGGGCCACTAGGTGATGTTCAAATTATTGATGGATTAGGTCTTGAAGAATCAAAACGTTTTATGCATCATTATAACTTCCCACAATTCTCAGTCGGTGAAACAGGACCAATGCGTGGACCTGGACGTCGTGAAATTGGACATGGTGCATTAGGTGAACGTGCATTATTAGCAGTAATTCCTGATGAATCTGAATTCCCATATGCAATTCGTTGTGTATCAGAGGTTTTAGAATCGAATGGTTCAACTTCTCAAGCATCGATTTGTGCTTCTACACTTGCAATGATGGACGCTGGTGTTCCAATTAAAGCACCGGTAGCAGGTATTGCTATGGGTCTAGTTAAAAAAGGTGAGCATTATACTATTTTAACGGATATTCAAGGAATGGAAGACCACCTTGGAGATATGGACTTTAAAGTAGCAGGTACTGCAAAAGGTGTAACTGCACTTCAAATGGATATTAAAATCGATGGTTTATCACGCAACATTTTAGAAGAAGCATTACAACAAGCAAAAGCTGGTCGTATGATTATATTAGAGTCAATGCTTGCAACTCTTGCTGAGCCTCGTAAACATTTATCAACATACGCACCTAAAATTGAAGTAATTCGTATTAACCCAGAAAAAATTCGAGATGTAATTGGTTCTGGTGGTAAAACAATTAATAAAATTATTGATGAAACAGGCGTAAAAATTGATACAGAACAAGATGGTACAATTTATATCTCTTCTGCGAATGAAGAAATGAACAAACGTGCAAAAGAAATTATTGAATCCATTGTAAGAGAAGCAAAAGTAGGCGAGTACTACATGGCAATAGTTAAACGTATTGAAAAATTCGGTGCGTTCTGTGAAATCTTCCCTGGTAAAGATGGCTTGCTTCATATTTCTGAAATTCAAGAAGAACGTACAAACAAAGTAGAAGACGTATTAAAAATTGGGGATCAATTACTAGTGAAATGTATTGAAATTGATAACCAAGGTCGTGTGAATTTATCACGTAAAGTAGTTATTAAAGAAGAAAAAGAACGTGTGGAACAAGCATAATTAATAAACTAAAGACATAGCCTAGCTTCATTTTTGAAGCAGGCTCGTATAAGGAGGGTGCCCAAGAATAATCTAGGGTTGCCTTTTTTTATTGTCCTACGTTTTACGGTTAATCTTTTGAAAAACATTCATACGAAGTCTCTAAATGAATGTCGTACTTGTACTTTCTTACTGGCTCTTTTTTCATGAATAATGTATTGTATGTAAAAGATATAATTCATTATGAATCTAGCTAAAAAATGAAAGACAAAAAGAGAGGTAAGAAATTGGTTACTGTTTATACATGTCAAAACGGCGTTCGTATCGTATCAGAGCATATTCCTCATGCTCGTTCCATTTCTGTAGGCATATGGGTTGGGGTTGGCTCACGATATGAATTACCAGAAGAAAATGGAATTACACATTTTATTGAACATATGCTTTTCAAGGGAACTAAAACTAGAACTGCACGACAAATTGCAGAAGAGTTTGATCGCATTGGTGGGGAATTAAACGCGTTTACATCAAAAGAAAATACTTGTTATTATGCAAAAGTATTAGATCATCATGGTGAATTCGCAATATCAATTCTTGCTGATATGTTTTTTAACTCGGAATTTGCAAATGCAGAATTGGAAAAAGAACGACAAGTTGTATTAGAAGAAATTTTAATGAGTGAGGATGCTCCGGATGATGATGTACATGAACAGCTGTGGCGTGTTATGTATCCGACAGATGCACTCGGTCTACCGATTTTAGGAACAAGTAACACACTACAAACGTTCACAGCAGATACTATCCGTCAATATATGGATAAGCATTATTACCCAGAAAATATTGTTATATCAGTAGCTGGAAATATAACAAAGAATTTGATATTACATATTGAAAAATTGTTTAGTCGTTTTGAGCGTTCACCAAAAGCTGTAAAAACATTACTTACTTACCCCACTTTTCATTCGGGGAAATATGTAAAACAACGGGAAGTGGAGCAATCCCATATAGCCATTTCCTATCCTGCAATTGGTGTGAAAAGTCCAGATTTAAACAGTTTTATTGTTTTAAATAATATAATTGGTGGCAATACATCTTCAAGGTTATTTCAAGAAGTTCGAGAAGAACGTGGTCTTGCTTATACAATTTTCTCCTATCAGTCATGCTATCAAGATGTAGGAGCATTGACAATTTACAGTAGTACAACGAATCAACAGTTGGCATTATTACAACAAACAATCGATGAAACGTTTAATGAAGTTCGTTCAGCAAGGGTAACGAAAACAGAATTAGAGAATGCAAAAGAGCATTTAAAAGGCAGCTTCGTTTTAGATTTAGAAGGTACAAGTGCAAGGATGAGCCGAAATGGAAGAAATGAGCTTGTTCATGGTGCTCATAAGACAATCGATGAAACAATTGCAGAAATTGATGCGGTATCAATGAAAAAAATCGATGAACTTATTGACATTATATTAAGCGCTGAGCCAGCAGTTGCAATAATTGGTCAAGGGGTTTAATAAAAGGAACTTTCCGATATGACGGAAAGTTCCTTTTGTTTTTAGTTTAATTTGTTAGGATTCCATAGCGTAGTGTCTGGGCACATAAACCCAAATTCGGGCGCAAGAAAAATCATTCGGGAACATAGATCCAAATTCGGTCACAAGAAAAATCATTCGGGCACATAAATCCAAATTCGGGCACAAGGAAAAACATTCGGGCACATAGATTCAAATTCGGGCACAAGGAAAAACATTCGGGCACATAGATTCAAATTGGGGCGCAAGAAAAACGATTCGGGCACATAAATCCAAATTGGGGCACAAGGAAAAACGATTTGGGCACATAAATCCAAATTGGGGCGCAAGAAAAATCATTCGGTCACATAAATCCAAATTCGGGCACATACCATTCGTTTGAATCACACAACACCAAATTTATTTATAAAATTCCACTTGCATGACAATTAACTAAAATCCAAAATCAACATTTAAAAAGTCCATCATATTTGTATAACAATAAAAGTAATATAAAACAACGATTAATTTCGTCGTAATATTTTCGTAATATACAAAACTTGAGTGTGAGGGGGCACCTTCATTTCTTGGGTTGCATATAGTAACAATAAGCTCATGGAGGAGGGAGAAAATGCTGCTATCGGAGCTTGCAGAAAAAGAACTGATTGAAATGGAAAATGGGGTTCGTTATGGATATTTATCTGAAACGGAATGCGTTTTTGATCCAAAGACAGGTAAAATCTTTGGCTTTGAATTAAACGAACAGTCTCCAAAATTACCATTTCAAAAGAAAAAATCAACTTCGCCTTTATTTATTCCTTGGGAGGAAATCCACCTAATTGGCGAAGATCGTATTTTGTTCCGCAAGACATATACTCAAAGGAAGCAGTTTGACTCATGAATGAAGAGAAATGGCTTATAGTCGGTACTGATTCACGAATGAAAGTTTTAGCGAAAAATTTAAGCAATGGAAATCGAACTATATATTACAAAAATGTATCAATGTGGGATGAGGAACTGAATAAAACAGTTCTTGAGTTTCATCCTCACTTTGTTGTGCTGCCAATTCACCCTTTACCAATAGAAGTACCTATTGTATATGGACTTTCTAGAGCAGTTATCTTTGCTGGAAAATTAAATGATGAATGGAAAGAGCTGTTACGTCAAAATGAGGTTCATTATTATTTAGAGGATGAAGCTTTTATTTGGCATAATGCATCATTAACAGCAGAGGCATTTGTTTCAACTTTTTATAATACAAAACGAGCAATACAAGGGAAAAAATTTATTGTTACGGGCTTTGGTCGCGTAGCAAAAATGGTTGCACACATTTTAAAAAGCATGGGTGCAAATATTTGCATTGCTGTTAGATCTGATGTACAGCTTAGCGAAGCAAAAGCATTTCGTTATGAAGCTGTTTATTTGGATGAAGTTGGTGAAATCAAAGGAGATTTCTTAATTAATACAATTCCGGCAAAATGGCTTGATGAACAATTTAACAAAAAAATTTCTATTCCTATTTTTGATTTAGCCTCCTATCCAGGGTGTTTACAGGATGGTATTAATAGAAAGCAGTATGAGTTGTTGCCGGCATTACCCGGGAAGTTCTTCCCAGAGGATGCTGGGAATGTATTATATGAATCGATTGTTGAACAATTAAGGAGGAGAGATCCTTGCTCGAAGGGAAAAGAATAGGGCTAGGCATAACAGCGTCGCATTGTACGTACGAAGATGTTGTTCCAAAAATTAAAGATTTCCGCGATGCTGGAGCTACAGTAGTACCGATTATTACACATTCAGTGCTAACTGCAGCAACGCGTTTTGGAACAGGAGAAGAATGGATTGAAAAAATAGAAGCTATAGCTGGAGAGAAAGTTGTTTCGTCCATAGTTGAGGCAGAGCCATTTGGTCCAAAAAACCCATTGGATTGTATGGTTATTGCTCCTATGACTGGTAATTCAATTAGTAAGTTTGCTAATGCTTCAACAGACAATCCAGTTTTAATGGCTGCAAAAGCTACACTTCGAAACGGTTCCCCGGTTGTATTAGGAATTTCAACAAATGATGCCCTAGGATTAAATGGGGTAAATATAATGAAATTGTTGAACTCAAAAAACATATATTTCATTCCTTTTGGTCAAGATGATCCATTTAATAAACCCAATTCTTTAATTGCAGATTTTACAAAAATGCGTGAAACAGTTGAGTATGCACTTATTCATAAAAAGCAGTTACAACCCTTGTTTATCCAATATTTGAAATAATCCAATTTTCTTACACATTTCATTCTTTTTATGATACAATTTACAACATTATGTTACTAGTTTTTGAGGAGAGATGAGTAAATGTCTAAGGAATTAACAGTTGCAATTGTAGGTGCTACAGGTGCAGTAGGAACGAAAATGAAAGAACAGCTATTAAAACGTAATTTTCCGATTAAACATATAAAATTTTTAGCCTCAGCTAGATCAGCTGGGAAAGAAGTGGAATTTGGTGGAAAAACTTATACAATTGAAGAAGCTACACCAGAGGCTTTTGAAGGTGTAGATGTTGCGTTATTCTCTGCTGGTGGCTCAGTTTCTGCAAAACTAGCTCCAGAAGCTGCAAAACGTGGTGCTGTTGTAATTGATAATACAAGTCATTTCCGCATGCACCTAGAAGTACCATTAGTAGTACCTGAAGTAAACAGAGAAGATTTAGCTCAACATAATGGTATTATTGCGAATCCAAACTGTTCAACGATTCAAATGGTTGCTGCTCTTCAACCGATTCGTGAAGCATTTGGTTTAACAAAAGTAATTGTTTCTACTTACCAAGCAGTGTCTGGTTCAGGTGTTTCTGCTATTGAAGAACTACGTGAACAAAGTGCACAATGGGAAGCTGGTAAAAATGTTGAAGCAAATATTCTACCATGTAAATCAGATAAAAAGCATTATCCAATTGCACGTAATGTCATTCCGCAAATCGATGTATTTACGGACAATGGCTTTACATATGAAGAAATGAAAATGATAAATGAAACAAAAAAAATTATGCATATGCCTGAACTTTCGGTAGCTGCAACATGTGTTCGTGTACCAGTCGTTTCTGGACATTCTGAATCTGTTTATATAGAAGTAGAAAAGGATGCTACAGTTCATGACATTTTTGAAGTGTTAAAAAATGCTCCTGGTATCGTCTTACAAGATGATATATCAGCTCAAGAGTATCCAATGCCTATCTTTGTAGAAGATGAAGATCCAGTGTTCGTAGGCCGTATTCGTCAAGACTTATCAAATAAAAAAGGATTCCACCTATGGATTGTTGCAGATAATTTATTAAAAGGTGCTGCTTTAAACTCTATTCAGATTGCAGAAGCGATGTTAGAGGATAACTTACTATAAGGGGTGTTAATAGTGGATTTAGGTCGAATTGCTACTGCCATGATTACCCCGTTTGATGAGAATGGGAAGATTGATTATGAAGTAGCAGAGCGAGTAATAGAGCACTTAATTCTAAATGGTACAGATGCAATCATAGTTTGTGGTACGACAGGTGAAACCCCAACATTAACTATTCCAGAAAAAAGAGAATTTATTGATTTTACTATAAAAAAAGTAAATAAACGAATACCAGTAATTGCTGGTGTTGGATATAATGACACTTCGTACACAATCGAAGCAACAAAAGTAGTAGAGGCTTTTGGTGCTGATGGAATAATGGTAGTTGCACCGTTTTATAATAAGCCAAACCAAAGAGGAATCTATGCACATTTTGAGGCTGTTGCGAAGACAACGAACTTACCGATTGTAGTTTATAATGTTCCAGGACGTACTGGGGTTAATATTACTGCACAAACGACAATCGAGTTAAGTAAAATTCCAAATATCCGTATTATAAAAGAGGCAAGTGGAAATCTGGATCAGATGACCGAAATATTAGGAAATGTTTCAGATGATACGTTTGTGTACAGTGGAGATGATTCCCTGACACTTCCTCTTGTTTCAATAGGGGGCAGAGGGGTCATTTCAGTTGCCTCCCATGTCATAGGAAATGAAATTCAAGCTATGATTCAAGCGTTTGAAAAAGGACGGCATGATGTTGCTGCAAAATACCATCAAGCGATGTTACCACTTATTAAAAAATTATTCGAAAACCCAAATCCAGTCCCTGTAAAATATGCAATGAGTAAAGTTGGTTTTAAAGTTGAAAAAGTAAGGCTTCCATTAGTTGAGCTATTGGAAGAAGAGAAAATGAAGTTTGATGAAGTTTGGGAACAATTCCAAGAAAAAATAAAAAGAATTAAATATTAACTCTTAAATTTAGGAGTATTCAAAAAGCAAACATTTCGGTGTTTGCTTTTTGTTTTAATAAATTGAGTTAAGCCAGAACGAGCCGCCTACGCTTTTAAAGATATCTAGCTGCGAACGCCAGCTCCTCGACAACTTCCCCTCCTCCTACAAAAGCAAAAAGTGCTTTTTTGTCGGAGGGTCCGACGTACATGGATGTACTAGTGTCGACATTGCCACAAAAGTCTTTTTGCGACGAGTAACCGCAGGAGCAGGATGTGGCGATAATGGCGACCAGTTGTGGTCGGAGCTAAACGGGCGTTCTCCGCTTTTAATGATATCCAGTTACGGCGGCTAGGCTCTCGTGTCGCTTCGACTTCCTTCTACGCGTGACAAGTACGCTTGGCGGAAGTCTCCAGCGCAGTCGAACCAAAACGAGCCGCCTCCACTTTTAAAATAAAAATTTGCTTTTTTATTTGTGCTTCCAGCATGGACACCGTATAATGTTGTATAAGTGGTTGTGCGTTCGGGATATTTTAGGAGGAAATCAAGTGACAAAAACAAAAAATGAAGTAATCCGAGTAATCCCTCTTGGCGGAGTTGGAGAAATCGGAAAATCTATGTACGTAATCGAAATCGATGACGAACTGTTCATAGTAGACAGTGGGTTAATGTTTCCAGAAGATGAAATGCTTGGAATAGATATCGTCATCCCTGATATTACTTACTTAGAAGAAAATAAAGAACGAGTAAAAGGAATTTTCTTAACCCATGGTCACGAGGATGCGATTGGTTCAATCTCCTACGTACTACAAAAGATAAAAGCTCCTGTTTACGGGTCAAAATTAACAATTGCTTTAGCAAAGGAACATATTAAAGATTTACCAGTTCCTCATCCTGTTAAATTTTTCGAAGTAACAAACAAAAGTCGTATGAATTTTAACTCGACTTATGTAACGTTTTTCCATACGACACATAGTATCCCTGATTCATTAGGTATTGTTTTCCATACGTCAGAAGGTGCTATCGTTCATACTGGAGAATTTAAGTTTGATCAATCGGCTAAAGGGAAATATAGACCTGATATAGCAAAAATGGCTCAACTTGGTGAAGAGGGAGTATTCATCTTACTTTCAGAATCTACTGAAGCTGAACGTCCAGGTTATACAACTAGTGAAACAGTAATTGAAGAAAAGTTAGCAAAATATTTCTATTCTGCACCAGCTAGAATTATTGTCGCTGTTTACGCCTCAAACTTTATTCGAATTCAACAAATTTTTAATCAAGCACAAGAGTCTAACCGAAAAGTTGCAGTCATTGGAAAAAGCTTAGAAAAAATAATTGATATCGGTGTGAATCTAGGCTATTTAACGATAGATGAAAGTACATTAATTTCAGTAAGCGACATTCAAAAATACGAAGACGAAGAATTAATTATTATCGTTACTAGCAACCAAGGTGAACCTTTAGAGGCCCTTGATAAAATTGTTCGCAAGCAGCATCGAGATTTAAGAATCAAAGATACAGATACAGTACTTATTACATTTACACCATCACCAGGAATGGAAATTCAAATGGGTAGTGCAATGAACAATTTGGCAAAAGCCGGAGCAACTGTTCTAACTGCCGATAAAAAAGTCCATGTATCCGGTCATGGTAGTCAAGAAGATTTGAAAATGATGCTAAACCTAATGAAGCCAAAATATTTTATCCCGATACAAGGCGAATACCGAATGTTAATTGCACATTCCAAATTAGCACAGGCAACTGGAATGCAAAAATCTCAAATCTTTATTGCTGATAAAGGTGATATCGTAGAATATAAAAATGGCAAAATGCGTATGAGTGGACGAGTACAAGCTGGTAATGTTCTAATCGATGGAATCGGAGTAGGTGACGTAGGAAATATTGTTTTACGAGACCGTAAACTTCTTTCCCAAGATGGAATATTCATTGTCGTTGTGACATTAAACAGAGCGCAAAAACGCATTGCATCTGGTCCAGAAATATTATCGCGCGGATTTGTTTATGTGCGTGAGTCAGAGGAGTTAATTTTAGAAGCTACTGAACTTGCACGATCTGTTATTGAAAAGTATGTGAATAAAGATACGTTTGAATGGACAAATATAAAACAAGAAATCCGTGATACGCTAAACGCTTATTTATTCCAAAAAACAAAGCGCCGCCCAATGATTATCCCAATAATTATGGAATACTAAGCAACTCGTAAAACTGGCGGTTGTAGACAGATAAATAGTAATGAGAATTTGTCCACAACCAAGAAGGATTTTCTTAGCCGATAAAACGGTTCAAGGAAATCCTTTTTTTCTCTTAAAAAATATGAAAATTACTTTTTTGAAAGATAAGTAGGTGAAGAAATGACTGAAAAAAAGAAACCGAGCACGAAAGCTAAATCAGGATTACATCCGTTAGCATATGAAATTATAGGCTTACTATTAATTGCTTTTGCTATAATCGTATTTTTTGAATATGGTGTTGTCGGTCGCACTATTCAGACAATCTCGATGTTTTTATTTGGAAATTTGCATATTGTAGTTCCTTTTTTCGCCGTTTTAATTGCAGTCCTATTAATGGTACAAAGACAAGGGGTGTCCTTTAAAGATCGAATTGTACAAGGGGCTATATTAATTGTATGTAGCTTATCAATTTTTAGCCATAGTGTTTTATTTGAAGAATTATTTAATAGTAATAAATTACTTTCGAACTCCGTTTTACGGGAAACATGGCGCCTATTAATTGAAATGGATGGTATCGAAAATCGTAGTACCGCTTTAGGTGGTGGAATGATTGGGGCATTACTTTTTAGTATGTTCCATATTTTATTTGATGCAACAGGAGCAAAAGTTGCTGCATGGTTTCTTCTTTTTATCGGAATCATATTAATTACTGGTAAAGCTCTTGTACCGATTATTATTGAGGAAGCACCAAAGATAAAGAAGAAATTTCCAAGAAGAAGACGTAGTAAAAAATCGGTGACAAAAGATGAAAAACGTCCAAAACGATCCTCACGCAGAAAAGATGATTCTGTTTCTAATGAAATTGCTGCAACGACCGAAGAACCAGTTCGAAAAAAACAAATAGAACATTTTGAAGAAGATGATGAAGATGAGGAACCGATCATTTCTGCATTTACTCAACATATTAAAATTGAACAGCCGCCGCAAATTTCAATAACTGAGAAACCTATTGAAGAGAATCAAGTAAATATTGAAGAGACAATACAGCAAGCTGTTGAAACGAATGTTGAACATATTGACTATCGACTTCCTTCCATGAATTTGTTACAACTACCTCCTGCACACGATCAAAGTGGAGAATATTCTATTATTCAAGCGAATGCAAAAAAGCTAGAACAAACGTTTTTAAGTTTTGGTGTAAAGGCAAGAGTTACTCAAGTTCACCTTGGTCCGGCTGTAACAAAATATGAAGTTATGCCAGATGTTGGGGTGAAGGTTAGTAAAATCGTAAGTTTACAAGATGATTTAGCACTAGCCCTTGCAGCGAAAGATATTCGAATGGAAGCACCAATTCCAGGTAAATCTGCTATTGGAATTGAAGTGCCAAATAGCGAAATTGCCATGGTAACTTTAAGAGAAGTACTTGAATCAAAAGAAAATAATAAACCGGATTCAAAACTTCTTATCGGCTTTGGACGGGATATTACAGGGCAAGCGATATTAGCAGAACTTAATAAAATGCCGCATTTATTAGTTGCAGGTTCTACTGGAAGTGGGAAAAGTGTTTGTATTAACGGCATTATTGTTTCTATTTTAATGCGTGCTGCACCTCATGAAGTAAAAATGATGTTAATCGATCCTAAAATGGTTGAGTTAAATATGTATAATGGCATTCCTCATTTATTAGCACCAGTTGTAACGGATGCAAGGAAAGCTTCACAAGCATTACAAAAAGTTGTTTCTGAAATGGAACGACGCTATGATTTATTTTCACATTCTGGTACACGAAATATAAAAGGATATAACCAACATATTGAACAGTTTAATCGAGAGCATGATGAAAAACATCCGAAGCTTCCATATATCGTTGTTATTATCGATGAGTTGGCGGATTTAATGATGGTTGCTTCCCATGATGTAGAAGATTCCATTACGCGTTTAGCACAAATGGCACGAGCAGCAGGTATACACTTAATTATCGCGACACAAAGACCATCTGTTGACGTTATTACAGGTGTCATTAAAGCAAACATTCCATCCCGAATTGCTTTTGCAGTATCATCTGCAATTGATTCGCGCACAATATTAGATATGGGTGGTGCAGAACGATTATTAGGAAGAGGAGATATGCTATTTTTACCATCCGGATCGTCTAAACCCATTCGAGTACAAGGATCTTATTTATCAGATTCTGAAGTAGAAGCAGTTGTTGATTTTGTTATAGAACAACAAAAGGCTCAATATGATGAATCAATGATTCCAACTGATGAACCAGAAAAAGCAATTCAAGAAGAAACAGATGAATTATATGACGAAGCTGTTCAGCTAGTTGTCGAAATGCAAACCGCATCCGTTTCTATGCTACAACGACGATTTAGAATAGGCTATTCAAGAGCTGCACGTATCGTTGATCAAATGGAAATGAGAGGGGTAGTCGGACCACCAGATGGAAGCAGACCTAGACAAGTACTATTAAATAAAACGAATGTAGAAAATGGATAAAACTATAAATGTTACATGAAAATGTCAAGGAAGTATAGAAACTTTTTATCTATTACACAACAGTTTATTGTAAAACTATTTTCATTATTCGAGAAAAATGGTATATTATGAACGATTAGTAGGAATGTTCAACATCAGATGTCTGATCTTTGTTGTGGTGGTGATGAAATTGTCGATAAAAGCTGATCATCGTCATTTATATCTTCAAGTTATTGATCGATTAAAAGCGGATATTGAAAAGGGAATTTATAAAGAAAATGAAAAGTTGCCCTCAGAATTCGAGTTATCGAAAGAACTTGGAGTAAGTCGCGCAACCTTGCGAGAGGCACTGCGATTATTGGAAGAAGAAAATATCATTGTTCGTCGTCATGGAGTAGGTACTTTTGTTAATCCAAAACCTGTTTTCACTTCAGGTATTGAACAATTATCAAGTATTTCCTCAATGATTGAAAATGCTGGAATGACACCAGGTACTATTTTTATTAATGCTACCGAAGACGTTCCAACTGAAGATGATTTAAGTCGATTTCAATGTGCCATGAATGACCAAGTGATTACAATTGAACGCGTAAGGACAGCAGATGGGGAACCGGTAGTATATTGTGTTGATAAAGTACTAGCGAAATATTTACCATCCGATTATGTCCAAAAAAGAGAAGTTTCTATTTTCTCATCGCTAGAACAATCTGGAGATATTCATGTAGCCTATGCTGTAACATATATTGATCCAGTAGGTTATCATGAACAAGTTTCACCAATATTAAATTGCGGAAAAGAAACCGCATTACTTGTACTAAAACAACTTCATTATGATGATAATGATCGAGTTGTTCTTTATTCAAAGAACTACTTTAGAGCTGATAAATTCAGTTTCCATGTAATTCGAAAACGGGTGTAGAACATTTCTAAAAAATTCCTGCTAATTACTAAATCCTTGGGGGGTCCAAAGAATGAAAAAACGTAAATTTGCATTTGCTCTTTCTGGACTACTTGCACTTGGTACAATTCTTGGTGCTTGTGGTACGAAAGAGAAAACAGAAGACGCTGGTACAACAACTGATAATGAAACAACAGAAGAATCATTTTCAGTAGCGATGGTTACTGATACTGGTGGTGTAGATGACAGATCATTTAACCAATCTACTTGGGAAGGTATTGAAGCTTTCGGTAAAGAAAATGGTTTAGAAAAAGGTAATGGTGGTATTGACTACCTACAATCAACATCAGAAGCTGACTTTGTAACAAACTTAAATAGTTTAATTCGTAGAGATTTCGATTTAGTATTTGCAGTAGGATTCCTTATGCATGACGCAGTAGAAGAAGTTGCTGGGCAACAAACTGACGCGAAAATTGCTATCATTGATGAAGTTGTAGAAGGTTACGATAATGTAGCTTCTATTATGTTCCGTGCGAACGAAGCATCATTCCTTGCTGGTGTGGCTGCTGCTTTACAATCAGAAACTGGTAAAATTGGTTTCATTGGTGGTATGGAAGGTGCGATTATCGGTGGATTCCAAGCTGGTTTTGAAGCTGGTGTAGCAGCAGTAAATCCTGATATTAAAGTTGATGTTGAATATGCAGCTAGCTTCAATGATGCTGCAAAAGGTCAACAAATTGCGAAAAGAATGTATGATTCTGGTGTAGATGTTATCTTCCACGCTGCTGGTGGAGTTGGTGCAGGTTTATTTACAGAAGCTAAAGAACGTAAACAAAAAGATCCGAATGCAAATGTTTGGGCTATCGGAGTTGACCGTGACCAATATGATGAAGGTCAAGTTGGAGATACAAACATTGTATTAACATCTGTATTAAAACGTGTTGACGTTGCTGCTCAAGAAGTTTCTAAATTAACCAAAGAAGGAAACTTCCCTGGTGGACAAACAATCACTTACGGTTTATCTGACCAAGGTGTTGATTTAGCTGATTCTCGTGGCGCAATTTCAGACGAAAACTTAGCAATCATCGAAGATTACAAACAAAAAATCATCGATGGGGAAATTACTGTTCCAGAACAACCTGAGAAATAATTTATAAGTGCATGAAGGCTAGCTGGTGCTAGTCTTCATGTTTGTTAACAGATAATATTGTAAATATTCAATTAAAACAAATTGTTGGAAAATTCACTTTTGCCGTGAAGTTTTCAATTAATAGATGAAAGGTTTTAAGGTAGTTAAAAAATTACATAATTTATTGTCATAAATTAAAACCTTTCTTGTGTTAATTAAAATACAAGTCTATCAAACTAATTTAAAAAGTGTCCAAGGGAGTGAACACATTGGAATATGTGATTGAAATGCTTGGAATCCGCAAACAATTTGGGGATTTTGTAGCCAATGATAACATCACCCTTCAACTTAAAAAAGGCGAGATACATGCACTTCTTGGTGAAAATGGTGCAGGGAAATCTACGTTAATGAATGTGCTCTTTGGTTTATACCAACCTGAAGCAGGGACTATTCGAGTTCGTGGTGAAGAAGTAAAAATTACCGACCCGAACGTTGCAAATAAGCTTGGTATTGGTATGGTTCATCAGCACTTTATGTTAGTTGAAAATTTTACGGTGACAGAAAATATTATTCTTGGTAGTGAGCCTACAAAAATGGGCACAATTAATATCAAGGATGCATCAAAAAAAGTTCAAGCTTTATCCGAAAAATATAGTTTGAATGTTGATGCAGATGCAAAAATTGAGGATATTTCAGTAGGGATGCAACAGCGTGTTGAAATTTTAAAAACGCTCTATCGTGGAGCAGATATTTTAATATTCGATGAACCTACAGCATCTCTTACTCCACAGGAAATAACAGAGTTAATTCAAATTATGAAGCGGCTTATTGAAGAAGGTAAATCAATTATCCTTATTACACATAAGTTAAAAGAAATTATGGATGTTTCTGATCGTGTAACAGTTATTCGAAAAGGACAAGGGATTGGAACAGTAATTACTGCGGAAACAAATCCGACAGAACTTGCCGAATTAATGGTTGGTCGTCAGGTTGTCTTTAAAACGGATAAGAAAGATCCGAATCCGACAAACGCTGTATTGCAAGTGGAGTCTTTAACAGTTGCTGATAATCGTGGTATCGATAAAGTTAAAAACTTAAATTTAACTGTTCGAGCTGGGGAAATTGTTGGTATTGCAGGTATTGATGGAAACGGACAATCTGAATTAATTGAAGCAATTACAGGTCTCCGAAAAGTTAAAAGTGGAAAAATTTCTTTAAATGGAAAAGATATTACTGGGCTAAAACCAAGAAAAATTACAGAGTCAGGTGTTGGCCATATACCACAAGACCGTCATAAACATGGCCTTGTATTAGATTTCCCTATTGGACACAATATCGCACTACAAACATATTACAAAGCACCGATTTCAAAATCTGGTGTAATCGATTACAAAAAAGTAAATGAAATTGCTCGGAAAATTATCGAAGAATATGATGTACGCACTGGACATGGTGAAATGTCTATTGCACGATCACTATCTGGTGGTAATCAGCAAAAGGCAATTATTGGACGTGAAATTAATCGAAATCCTGATTTATTAATCGCTGCTTTACCTACTCGAGGACTTGATGTCGGTGCCATTGAATTTATCCATAAACGTTTAATTGAACAACGTGATAATGGCAAGGCAGTTTTATTAATTTCCTTTGAATTAGATGAAGTAATGAATGTTTCAGATCGAATTGCTGTAATTCATGATGGTTCGATTATTGATACAGTAAAACCTCATGAAACTACTGAGCAACAATTAGGTTTATTAATGGCAGGACAATCGCTGCATGATGAAGAAAAGGTAGGTGGCGAAAATGAGTAAAAGATTGATTAATATACTTGTTCCACTTATCTCCATTTTATTAGGTTTAATTATCGGTGCTATTGTAATGGTCATTAGTGGCTTCAGTCCTGTAGATGGATATTTAGCACTATGGAACGGTATCTTTATGGATACGTACACTATGGGTGAAACAGTACGACAAATTACACCATATGTATTTTCTGGTTTGGCTGTTGCATTTGCCTTCCGTACAGGTTTATTTAATATCGGTGTTGAAGGGCAGCTTATAATGGGTTGGTTAGCCGCAGCATATGTAGGGGCTAAATTTGAACTTCCAACATTAATACACGTTCCTTTAGCATTAATTGCTGCAGCTGTTGCAGGTGCCTTATGGGCCTTTATACCAGGTCTTTTAAAAGCAAAGCTACAAGTACATGAAGTTATTGTAACAATTATGTTGAATTATACAGCATTACATGTAGCGAATGCATTAATAGGAGTAATATCAGGTGGAGAAGAAAGAACACCGAAAGTTCAAGAAACTGCTTCATTACGCTCTGAATTTTTTGAAACACTAACAGATTATTCTCGTATGCACTGGGGAGTTGTTGTTGCCTTATTGGCTGTTTTAGTCATGTGGTTTATTCTTGAAAAAACAACACGTGGATATGAATTAAAAGCAGTTGGTTTTAATAAACATGCTTCTCAATATGCAGGTATGAGTGTTAATAAAAATATTATTCTTGCGATGGTCATCTCAGGTGCTTTTGCTGGACTTGGCGGTGCAATGGAAGCATTAGGTACTTTTGAAAATATGTCAAAACTACATGGATTTACTGGTATTGGTTTTGACGGAATAGCTGTTGCATTACTTGGTGCAAACCAACCATTCGGTGTACTTTTAGGCGCTATTTTATTCGGTTCATTAAAAAATGGTGGTTTAAATATGCCTAGTGAAGCTGGGGTACCAACTGAAATTGTAAACATCGTAATCGCATTAATTATTTTCTTTGTAGCATCAGGCTATATTATTCGAGTTGTGCTAGAACGTTTCGGCAAGCAAAGAAAGGAGGAAAAATAATATGAGCTTTTTAGATGTGCTGTATTTTATTATTCCTTCTGCAATTTTTTACGCTGCACCATTAATTTTGACAGCAATCGGTGGTGTTTTTACAGAAAGATCAGGAGTAGTAAATATTGGTCTTGAGGGAATCATGATTGTTGGTGCGGCTAGTAGTGTCATTTTCAATTTAACTTTTGCTGATCAATTAGGAGATGCGACACCATGGATTGGCTTAATAGTTGCCATGATTTTTGGTATCATATTATCCTCTGTGTTAGCTGTAGCAGCAGTTTCATTACGAGCTGATCAAACTGTTTCGGGTGTTGCTCTTAATATGTTAGGGCTTGCCGTAGCTGTATTTACCGTTAAAATGATTTATGATAAAGGACAAACGGATTCAATCACAGAACGATTTTCTCGATTTGATATACCTGTTCTAAGAGATATTCCAGTTATCGGAAAAATGTTTTTTGTAGACGTTTATGCTACTTCTATTCTAGCTTTTGTTGTTGCCATTTTGGCATGGTTTGTTATTTATAAAACGCCATTCGGGTTGAGACTTAGAGCTGTAGGGGAGCATCCAATGGCAGCAGATACAATGGGTGTAAACGTTACAAAAATGCGCTACATGGCAGTTATGATTTCTGGAGCGTTAGGTGGTATTGGTGGTGCAATTTATGCCCAAGCAATCGCGGGTAACTTTGGTGCTGGAACAATTAGTGGGCAAGGTTTCATGGCTATTGCAGCAATGATCTTTGGTAAATGGCATCCACTAGGGGCTTTAGGTGCTGCATTGTTCTTCGGATTTGCCCAAGCATTGAGTGTAGTAGGCTCGTCAATTCCATACATTCAAGATGTGCCAGCAGTATACTTACACATATTACCATATATATTAACAATACTTGCTCTAGCTGGATTCATTGGAAAAGCAAACGCACCAAAAGCAAGTGGTGTACCTTATATTAAAGGGAAACGATAATATTATTATATTAAAGAAGGCATCTCAAATAAATTTGAGATGTCTCTTTTTCCGTTTCCGTTGATAAGGGATAAGTTTTAACGTTATCAGTAAAAGAAAAAACAACTACTCGCATTATTATTTTTGTGCGAGTTGTGTTTTTCTAATGAATTAAAAGGTTTTAGAAGGGCAAAATGAATTATGACTATGATTATTTCTAAATTTGTTGTTAAACAAATTGGATTATTTTTGCATAAAACCCAATCGTACATGTATAGTAGTGTTATGTGACTGTAATGAACTAAGTCAGGAGGAATTTTTTTGTTTTTATCGACAAAATTGGCAGAAGGCGTTAACCTTCATATTCGACAAACAACACAATTCAAGACTGTGAATTTTTCAATAAAATGGAGAAGACCATTAACGACGAAAGATGCAGCAGAACGTGCGGTATTGTCAAACGTGTTACAACATAGTAATGGGAAGTATAAAAAATCTGCTGAATTTCGAAGTTATTTAGATGATCTATTTGGCACAGTTTTATATTTTGATTCGTCAAAACGTGGCAGTGAGCATACAGTAGTCTTAAATGTAGAAACAGTAAACGATCAATATTTAGCGCAAAACAAAGTATTTAATGAAGTTCTTGATTTATTAAATACTGTTATTTTTCAACCGAACTTCGAAAACGATAAATTCGTTTCATCGATTGTTGAGCGTGAAAAAGAAATGGTTATTCAACGTATTCACTCAATATTTGATGATAAAACTCGTTATGCTCAACATCGGTTAACACAAATTATACGACCAAATCATCCAGCTTCTATTTCTGCAAATGGAACAATTGATACTGTAAAAGCGGTGACAATTGATTCATTAACAGAAGCTTATCATTCCATGATCAATGAGGACAAAATTGATATTTATGTTGTCGGTGATATAGATGTTGAAGCAGTTCAGAAAAAATTAACGGAAGCACTTCCATTTAAAGATCGCACTCCTAAAAAAGCTGAAAAGAATAGTACTGAATCTAGACCAGAAAAAGAATATACAAAAGAACAACAAGACATGAAGCAAGGAAAACTTCATATCGGTTATAGTACACCGGTATTTTTCGGTGATGAGGATTTCCCAAAAATGCAAATTTTTAATGGTGTATTTGGTGGGTATGCTCATTCTAAATTGTTTATGAATGTTCGAGAACGTGAAAGTCTAGCTTATTATGCTTCAAGTTCTTATGCTTCCTACTATGGTTTATTATTTGTTGTCTCAGGAATCGAACCGGCAAATGAAAAAAAAGCAACAGATGTTATTGCTGAACAATTAGAAGCAATAAAAAATGGTGAGATTTCAGATCTTGAGTTAAATCAAACGAAAGCAATGCTTACAAATCAATTAAAGGAAGCACTTGACCTAGCGCGTGGCCAAATTGACATTTATGATCAATATAAAGATTTAGATGAACAATTCTCAGTAGACCTTTGGAAAGAGCGTTGGGATAAAGTAACAAAAGAAGATGTGCAAAAAATGGCTTCTCAGGTTAATCTTGAAGCAATTTATTTCTTATGTGGTAAGGAGGCCTAAGTTGTCATGAAAACAATCGAATTTAAACAGCTAGACGAAACTTTGTATTATAAAAAACTGTCAAATGGGCTGGATGTCTATATTTTACCGAAAAAAGGATTTTCGAAAACTTTTGTAACGTTTACAACGAAGTATGGTTCCATTGACCGTACATTTGTACCGATTGGTGAGTCAGAAGCTATTACTGTCCCAGATGGTATTGCCCATTTTTTAGAGCATAAAATGTTTGAAAAAGAAGACGGAGATGTTTTCCAACAATTTAGTGAAGCGGGGGCATCTGCTAATGCATTCACTTCTTTTACAAGAACCGCTTATTTATTTTCAGCAACAGACAATATTTATAAAAGTACGGAGACATTATTAAATTTCGTTCAAGAGCCATATTTTACTGAACAAACTGTAAATAAAGAAAAGGGCATCATCGGTCAAGAAATTACAATGTATGATGATCAACCTGATTGGCGTCTTTATTTCGGTGCAATTGAAAACATGTATCATAAACATCCAGTAAAAATTGATATTGCTGGAACGATTGAATCCATTGATAAAATTACAGCAGAGCACTTATATACTTGCTACAATACGTTTTATCATCCTTCTAATATGCTATTGTTTGTTGTTGGTGGAATTGATCCAACTGAAATGATGTCCTTTATTGAAGACAATCAAAATAAAAAGGAATTCCCAGAACCAACACCAATTGAACGACATTTTGAAGAAGAACCGCAAGAAGTAGCAATTCAAGAGCGCGAATTAAAAATGGATGTTCAAAAACCAAAAGTTTATGTTGGGCTAAAGGCAAAGGAAACAAATTTAAGTGGAGAAGAAATGCTAAAGCATGAGCTTTCAGTTCAAATTGGATTAGAATGTTTATTTGGCCGTGCATCTAATTTCTATACGGAAGTTTATGAAAAAGGACTAATTGATGAATCCTTTGCATATGATTTTTCGTTAGAAAATGGTTATGGTTTTGCATTAATTGGATCAGATTCAAGCAGTCCTGATGAATTAGCGAAGCTTATAAAGAATCAAATTAATAATGCAGATTCCGCTTTTAATGAAGAAAAAGTTGATCGTGTAAAACGTAAGAAAATAGGATTTTTCCTAAGAGCATTGAACTCAATGGAATTTATTGCAAACCAATTTACTCGATATAAATTTAACGATATGAATCTATTCGATGCTGTGCCTGTTATCGAAAAAATTACGTTAAATGATGTAATGGAAGCTTTTAAAACGATACAGGGCGAGTCACAACAAACTGTATTTAAAATTTTACCTTCAAGTGAGCGAAAAGAATAAATGAAACGATTTGCACTTGTAATTGGTGCTTCCGGAGCAATAGGTAGTGCAATTGCTAAGCGACTAGCTACAGACGGCTGGTCGCTCTATTTGCATTACAACAACGGCAAATTGAAAGTAGACAATTTAATAAACGAACTGAATTCAATTTATCCGCAACAAGAATTTATCGGGATTTTTGCAGATTTTACTGAAGATCAAGGAGCCGACCAATTAGCAGCCCAAATTTTTTCTATAAAAGCAATTGTCGTGGCAAGTGGGCATGCTTTTTATGGTTTATTAGAAGATACACCTGTGTCTGAAATGAATCGTCTTTGGAAAGTGCATGTCCAAAACCCTATTCGTTTAATTGCCTTATTATCAAGTAAGCTTCGAAAAAATGATGTAAGCTATATATTGTTTATCGGTTCTATTTGGGGAGAAACTGGTGCTGCCCTTGAGTCAGTTTATAGTGCAGTAAAAGGTGCACAACATGCTTTTGTAAAGTCCTATGCAAAGGAAGTTGCCTTCAATCATATACTTGTTAATGCGATAGCACCTGGATTAATCGATACTTCAATGAATGAACATTTAAATAATGAAGAAATGCAACATCTATATGAAGAAATTCCATTAGGAAGAGCGGGCACTATGAAAGAAGTTGCGAATATAGCCGCTTTTTATTTGAGTGGGCAAGCTGATTATGTAACAGGACAAATTATTAGATTAAACGGAGGATGGTACATATAATTTCTGATTTTGTACATAATAAAATACAAAGGAGGAGATTACAATGGCGCTATTAGAAAACTGGGAAAAATGGACGTCATTTTTAGGTCAACAAGTTGACGATGCCAAACAACACGGTATGTCTAAAAAAGTAATTGAAAAAACTGCTGTACAAATTGGTGATTATTTGGCAAAAAATGTTGACCCTAAAAATGAGCAAGAGCGCGTACTATCCGATTTATGGGGAGTAGCATCTGATGATGAAAAGCATGCACTTGCAAACTGTGTAATCAAATTAGTGCAAAATCATCGCGTTCAATAAAATTGAATAATTTGTTTATTTAGTATGCCTAAATTATTAGAAATCACAGAAAACTAAACACATTTTTTCATTTTAACCACTTCTCTTAAATAAGGAGGCTAGTCCTCCTTTTTCTTCTATAAAATACAAAGAAAATTTGGGTAATTTTGACTTAATCCTTTTTTCTACTGTATATGATATAAAAATAATTATTTTTTATAATTTGGTAGAAAATCGACAGTTTCGAACTTTTCAATACATATAAAATCCGCTATGATGAAACTTATAAAGAAAAATTTCGTTTCGTTAGTGGGGGGACGATTTTAATGGGTGAATGGTATTTTGAATATGAGATTCAAGTAAATCGTCCAGGTTTATTAGGAGATATTGCATCACTCCTTGGAATGTTAAGAGTAAATATTGTATCAATTAATGGGGTAGATGAAGAACGTCGGGGCATGTTATTAAAAGCAGAGAATGAAGAATCGATTGAACGCTTCAGATCTATTGTATCTACAATGGAAAATATCCATGTTACAAAGTTTCGCCAACCAAAAGTACGTGATCGACTTGCAGTTCGACATGGACATTATATCGAGCGTGATGCAGATGAAAGAAATACGTTTCGATTTGTACGGGATGAACTCGGTATATTAGTTGACTTTATGGCTGAGTTGTTTAAAAAAGAAGGACATAAATTAATTGGTATCCGTGGTATGCCGCGTGTAGGTAAAACGGAATCAGTAGTTGCTGCAAGTGTTTGTGCTAATAAAAAATGGATTTTCTTATCTTCCACAATGATTAAGCAAACGATTCGTAGTTCGCTTATTGGTGACGAATTTAGTGCAAACAATTTATTTATTCTTGATGGTGCTGTTACACGTCGAACTTCTGATGAACGACATCAGCAGCTAGTAAGAGAAATTATGCGAATCCCATCTACTAAAGTAATAGAGCATCCTGATATTTTTGTGCAACATTCGGAATATAAAATTGAAGACTTCGATTACATTATTGAGCTTCGTCATCATCCAGATGAAGTGATTACTTATGAATTAATTGAAAAAAATGAGATGATGTCACAAAATGATCATTTCGGTGGTTTTGGAGGATTTTAGTAAAAAAATGTTTAGTTACTACGTCAGTGAACGAAACTGTTATTGAAAAGCTTTAGCTAATTGTTAAATGCTAAGTAACCAGCATTGTGTTGGCTCCCGGCGTATGTCACAGATTTTGTATAGTTTTCGTCAAAATCTGAAAGGCAATTTCGCCGTGGCGAAATTGATTAAAAAAGTAGGTGTTATTGTTGACAGAACTCGGAAATCGCCTTAAAGAAGCGAGATTATCTAAAGGTTATAGTTTGGATGACCTACAAGAAATTACCAAAATTCAAAAACGTTATCTTGTAGGTATTGAAGAAGGAAATTACTCAATTATGCCAGGATCATTTTATGTTCGGGCATTTATAAAACAATATGCAGAGGCTGTAGGTCTAGATTCAGAAGAAATTTTACAGGAATTTAAAAGTGATATTCCGAATCAACCAACTGAAGAGGTTGCTCAGTCAATTTCTCAAAGTCCCACTAGACGAAAACTTAATGCGCGATCAACGAATCGATTATTAGAAACGATGCCTAAAATTATTGTTGCTTTATTCATTATTGTCATTATTGTTGCAATTTGGTTTTTATATCAAAAGAAAGTTTCAAATGTGCCAGATGAAGTTGAAAATGATACATCAACAGAAATTGAATATGAGCAAACACCACCTCCTACTAAACCTATAGATGAAGAACCAACTGAAACAGAAGTAGATGCGCCAGAGGATACGGAGGAACCTGTCGAAGAAGAACAAACTCAAACGATTTCCTCCGGTGTAGTTGAAGGTGAAACGACAACGTATGAATTATCTGGTACTGATACGATGGCTATTCGAATTGAAGTTTCAGGTGATACTTGGGTTGGTATTCGTGATGCTAATGGAAATGAGCAAATTGAGGATCGAGTATATACAGCAGGTGAAGTTGTGGAACATGATTCTACTGCAAATGGTTATGCACGTATTCGTCTTGGCAATGCACAAAATGCAAAAGTTTTTGTAAATGATGTTGAAGTTCAATACGCACAAAACATTATGACACAAAATATTATTATTACATTACAACAAGAACAATAGTCATCTTTAAAGGATGGCTATTTTCTTTCGAATGAAAGGTGTTAGTAAAAATGAATATTCCGAATAAGATTACAGTCTCAAGAATTTGTTTAATCCCATTATTTGTGATTGTAATACTATTTGACTTTGGTGGTACAATTCGTCTATTAGGAGCAGAGATGCCCTTAAATCATCTTGTGGGAGCACTAATCTTTATTATTGCATCAACAACTGACTGGATTGATGGATACTATGCAAGAAAATATAACCTAGTAACAACATTAGGGAAATTTTTAGATCCGTTAGCTGATAAACTTTTAGTATCTGCTGCATTTATTATTTTAGTTGAGTTAGGTATGGCACCTTCATGGGTTATTATTATTATTTTAAGCCGTGAATTTGCTGTTACTGGCTTACGTGCAATTTTGGCTGGTGAGGGAGAAATTGTGGCAGCTAGTCAATTAGGTAAGATTAAAACATGGGCACAAATTGTTGCTATTTCTTCACTGCTATTACACAATACTATCTTTGCTCTAATCGGCATACCATTTGATATGATCACTCTTTATATTGCATTAATCTTTACTATTTGGTCTGGATGGGAATATTTCTATTTAAATCGTCATGTTTTTGTAAACTCAAAATAAGTGAGGTTAGAGGATGAATGCAGAAATTATAGCAGTTGGATCCGAATTATTGCTCGGTCAAATTGCTAATACGAATGCAAAGTTTATATCAACTCAATTATCTGAGCTTGGTATTAACGTATTCTATCATACAGTGGTAGGAGATAATGCCGGACGTTTAAAAGATGTGATTGAAATTGCAGAATCACGCTCAGATTTAATTATTTTCTCAGGTGGACTTGGACCAACAAAAGATGATTTAACGAAGGAAACAATCGCAAATCATCTTGGCTTGCCATTAGTATTCGATCATGTGGCATTAGCTTATATTGAAGAATACTTCTCCCAACGAGGGAAAGCTATGACAGAAAATAACCGTAAGCAAGCGCTTGTGTTAGAAGGTAGTAAAGTACTTGCAAATCATCATGGCATGGCTCCTGGAATGCTTTTAGAACAAAATGGACGCACATACATACTACTTCCAGGACCGCCAAAAGAAATTGAGCCGATGTTTCAATTTGAGGTAAAACCGAAGCTTGCTGCCCGTTTAAGTGCTGGTGGTGTCATTGTGTCACATGTTTTACGCTTTTATGGTATTGGTGAAGCAGAGCTTGAGGTACAGGTACAAGATATATTAGATAATCAATCAAATCCAACAGTAGCTCCTTTAGCATCTGATGGTGAGGTAACATTGCGAATCACTGCTAAAGCCGCTACAGAAGAAGAAGCATGGAATTTAATCAAAATAAAAGAGACTGAAATTTTAAATATAGTTGGTGAATATCACTACGGAAATAATGATGATTCCTTGGCTTCTAAAACAGTTGAAATGTTGCTTTATAATAAGTTAACGATTTCTGCTGCAGAAAGTTTAACTGCGGGTCTATTTCAATCTGAGCTTACTGAAATTCCGGGTGTTAGTGGTACGCTAGTTGGTGGAGTTGTTACTTATACTGAACAGGCAAAAGTAAATCAACTTGGTATTGAAAAGTCATTACTTGATGAGTTTGGTATTGTAAGTAGCGAATGTGCTGCTGCGATGGCTTCTAAAGTACGTGAAAAGTTTGGAACTGACATTGGAATCGGTTTAACTGGGGCTGCTGGACCTGAGCCACATGATGGTCAAGCGGCAGGAACAATTTGGATTGGCTTTAGTATTGGAGATTCTGAGCCGATTACTCGTAAACTTCAGCTTTCAGGTATGCGCAATACAAACCGAATACGTGCTGTTAAATTAGCATTTAGCTTTTTAATGAGATTGTTACAAGAAAAAGGCTATAATAAGGTTTAAAAAAGAAATTTGGGCTATTTTTATAGCTCAAATTTTTATTTTGCGCAAAAAACGAAAATATGTTCGCTTTTTCCTTGAAAGTTGTCTCAAAAAGAAGTATAGTAGATACATAAGAAATAGACAAATCTAATTTAATTGATATATAGGGAGGAAATATTTTGAGTGATCGTAAAGCTGCCTTAGATATGGCATTAAAACAAATTGAAAAGCAGTTCGGTAAAGGTTCTATTATGAAACTAGGTGAGCAATCTGACCGCCAAATTTCAACATCATCTAGTGGCTCATTAGCGCTTGATGCAGCACTTGGAGTAGGGGGCTATCCCCGAGGTCGTATTATTGAAATTTATGGTCCAGAATCTTCTGGTAAAACAACAGTTGCTCTTCATGCAATAGCAGAAATTCAAGCAAAAGGTGGACAAGCTGCGTTTATCGATGCAGAGCACGCATTAGACCCAGTTTACGCACAAAAATTGGGCGTTAACATTGATGAATTATTACTTTCTCAGCCAGACACTGGTGAGCAAGCATTAGAAATCGCTGAAGCATTAGTACGTAGTGGTGCCATTGATATTATCGTTATCGACTCAGTAGCTGCGTTAGTACCAAAAGCAGAAATTGAAGGCGAGATGGGTGACTCTCACATGGGTCTACAAGCTCGTTTAATGTCTCAAGCGCTACGTAAACTTTCTGGTATTATTAACAAATCAAACACATTAGCGATCTTTATTAACCAAGTTCGTGAAAAAATCGGTGTAATGTTTGGTAACCCTGAAACAACAACTGGTGGTCGTGCTCTTAAATTCTACGCGTCAATTCGACTAGAAGTTCGCCGCGCGGAACAAATTAAACAAGGTACAGAAATGATTGGAAACAAAACAAAAATTAAAGTCGTAAAAAATAAAGTTGCACCACCATTCCGTACTGCTGAAGTAGACATTATGTATGGTGAAGGGATTTCTAAAGAAGGGGAAATTGTTGACTTAGGTGCAGAATTAGACATTATTCAGAAAAGCGGTTCTTGGTATGCATATGGTGATGAACGCATAGGTCAAGGCCGAGAAAATGCTAAACAATACTTAAAAGCAAATCCTGCAATTCGCGACGAGATTGCAAACAAAATTCGTGAATCTTATGGAATCGCATCATCATCATACACAATTGGTGCCCATGATGAAGAAGAAATGGACGAAGAATTAGCATTGTTATTAGATGAAGAGTAGGATTTTATGAGGCTGGGACAAAAGTGGATTTTTCGAAAGAATTCGCTTATGCCACTAATAAGAATTGGATATTTTTGGAAATTGATTAGAGTGAAGGGGCGACTCCTGCGGGCTCGAGTCTCGGGCCCGCGGAAAGCGTCCCCGGAACGGAAATCAATTTTCTTAATGTCAAAAAAACATTATTTTTCTTAATAAGAAAAATGATGTTTTTTAGTTTTGTCCCAGCTTTTTTTAATAAGATACTATGAAGCTCTTTTACAATAATTGAATATCTTTATCAAATATTGCCTAAAATAATAATAAATTCTATTTAAATTTATAATAGACATATTTTAAGCTGTAGAGAGAATTAAATCCATAAATTCAAATCAAAATATATACTTACTTTATTATCGTGTAATAGTGGGAATCCTTGACAGAGCTAGTATTGAGCTATACAATTAAATATGTATAATTTCTTAATTTTTGAAATGAAATAGGCAGTATGTTGACAATATCAATATATGAGCCGACTGAAAATGACACAAATATAGCAAGAGGAGGTGTTCGAATGATTATTGAATACATTATCTCCGCTTTGCTTGGACTCATCGTCGGTGCCGCTGTTATCTATTTCTATATGAAAAAAGTGAATGAATCAAAAGTAAATGGTGCGAAAAACTCAGCTGAGCTTATCATAGATGAAGCTAAGAGAGAAGCGGAAGCGCTTAAGAAAGAAGCACTACTTGAAGCAAAAGATGAAACTCACAAAATTCGAACTGAAGCAGAAAAAGACATCCGTGAACGCCGGTACGAGCTTCAGAAACAAGAAAACCGGTTATTGCAAAGAGAAGAAAATCTTGATCGCAAGGATGATGCTCTGAATAAGAGAGAAACAGGCTTAGAGCGAAAAGAAGAAGCTCTGGCTGAAAGACAACAGCATATTGAACAGATGGAAAGTAAAGTGGAAGAGCTAGTACGCGAACAAAAGTCAGAGCTTGAACGCATCGCAGCTTTAACACGTGAGGAAGCTAAAGATATCATTTTGAAGCAAGTTGAAAATGAACTTTCAACTGATATTTCGATAATGACAAAAGAAGCTGAAACACGTGCAAAAGAAGAATCTGATAAAAAAGCTCGTGAAATATTATCACTTGCTCTACAACGTTTTGCAGCTGATCACGTAGCAGAAACGACAGTATCGGTTGTAAACTTACCGAATGACGAAATGAAAGGCCGAATTATTGGTCGCGAAGGTCGAAATATTCGAACACTTGAAACACTGACTGGTATTGATTTAATTATTGATGATACACCAGAAGCAGTTATTTTATCTGGATTTGATCCAATTCGTCGAGAAACTGCTCGTCTTGCCCTTGAAAAATTAGTACAAGACGGTCGAATTCACCCGGCTCGAATTGAAGAAATGGTTGAAAAATCACGTCGAGAAATGGATGAGCAAATCCGTGAAACAGGTGAACAAACGATTTTCGAGGTAGGTATTCACAACTTACATCCTGACCTAATGAAAATTCTAGGTCGAATGAAGTATCGTACAAGCTATGGGCAAAATGTGTTAAAGCATTCGATTGAAGTAGCACATTTAGCAGGTTTATTGGCAGCCGAACTAGGCGAGGATGTAATATTAGCAAAACGAGCAGGCTTGCTTCACGATATTGGTAAAGCGATTGACCATGAAGTAGAAGGAAGTCACGTTGAAATTGGTGTAGAGCTTGCGACGAAATACAAAGAACATCCTGTTGTCATTAACAGTATTGCGTCTCACCATGGTGACACTGAACCAACATCTGTTATTTCAGTAATTGTAGCCGCAGCGGACGCATTATCAGCTGCTAGACCAGGTGCACGTAGTGAGACACTTGAAAACTACATTCGTCGTTTAGAGAAGCTAGAAGAAATTTCTGAAAGCTATGATGGAGTAGAAAAATCATATGCAATCCAAGCTGGTCGTGAAATTCGTATTATTGTACAGCCAGATAAAATTGATGATTTAGCTTCACATCGTTTAGCAAGAGATATACGTAAACGTATTGAAGAAGAACTTGATTATCCAGGTCATATAAAAGTAACTGTAATTCGTGAAACACGTGCAGTTGAATACGCAAAATAATCAAAAGCCATTATTGACTTTATGTCGATAATGGCTTTTTACATTGTTTAAGAAATTATAAAATTCTGCTTTGTAGTTAACCATTTGGAAAAAGTAAATTCTACTTTTAGCGCAAGCCACTCAGCCCCGAGGTTGTGTCACTACTTTCCCCCGTGTACGTGAACACTCCCACAAACATCTGTAGGGGATAAGCAAAATGCACTTTTGAAGAGTAACCGCAGGAGCATAAGTATTGCGACGAGTAACCGCAGGAGCATGTAAAGTTTGCGACGAGTAACCGCAGGAGCATGTAAAGTTTGCGACGAGTAACCGCAGGAGCATAAGTATTGCGACGAGTAATCGCAGGAGCATGTAAAGTTTGCGACGAGTAACCGCAGGAGCATAAGTATTGCGACGAGTAATCGCAGGAGCATAAGTATTGCGACGAGTAATCGCAGGAGCATAAGTATTGCGACGAG
>JAEXYZ010000082.1 GCA_023405135.1 Bacillota bacterium
TTTACAGGCGATAGTTACAGGGTTACTCATGCCCTTTCAAGACAACTATGATTTAATGGAAGGCTGGCTGGCAATTATCTGCACTTTTTATTGCATTATTGTGTATTTTTCTCTTGCAAAATACAATTGGTCTGCAAAAGAGCGTATTTCTTTAACACAAATAAATTTTAACGACATTATTAACGAACAATTCGAACTTAGTAGGGTTATTTCTAAAAATAGGAAAATTCTATTTATTTGGTATGAGTACAAAAAAATAACAACTTAGAAGACTTTGTAATACATGATTTTCAGTTGTATCGCCTTACACCTGTAGAAGCGATTATTAAAAATGACTTTAATATTATTAAGCAAAAAGTAGTTGATGGCTTAGCACATGAATTGTCTGAGGGTGATAGTGTTATTTTAGGAGCTGCACGTAAAGGAGCTAAAGATCAAATACAAAGCCAACCTTTTTCTGATTTACCAGCTAAAACACGGGCTTTTTCACTCAAAAACTCTTTTATTAAAGGAGTTTTACGTGAACACCGTAAAAATCATACCGTAATATCTACTCAAGAATTAACACCTGAAGATTGGATTTGGAATCGCATAAAGCCTTATATAGGTATGACTCAACTTGATATATTAAGTAAATTTAGACCAAAATATAAAAATGCTAAATCCGCACCTGGTAGCATAGGTAATATGATTAATAAGGATTTATTAGGAAATGAAGAAGACTTTCTAAAAAACGAGATTTTCAGTAAGTTGTCTTATGTAATTAAAAGCATTCCGATTTATCAAGATTTTACCCCTATAGAAAAAGGAACATTTAAAACTTTAAATAAAAGTGATTTTGAAACTGAGTGGGATGATTCTGATTGGAAAATATTTTTTGAGGAGAGCACACTATTATATATAGGATATTTAGGCGAGGATAAAAACAATACAGAAATACCCCATGGAAATCGAAAATTATCTTGTTTATTTAAAGTTACTTTTACTCCTGAGGAAGTTTTGGTAAAACCTACAAAATGATACAAGAGGCTATTAAAAATGATGATAAAAGTTTGTTACCAACAGCTACGAAATTTCCAAATTTACCACTAGTAATCTCTACCAAAGACCAAGGTGGAGACTCTTGTTATGATATGTTTTTAGATGGTCAAAATAAAGCGTGTTTTATGTTTAATAAAAATTTTTTAAAGAAAAAGTTTGAAAAAAGTTTAGTTAAGCCTTAATAAAAAACCGCATTTCTGCGGTTTTTTTAATTAAATAAATAATTCAATTTGATTAACGTAGACTGTCTCTTGTTTGTCAATCTCCATAATGGTTTTACCCATTTTAGCAATTAAATCAACAACAAGTGCATTTCCCATACAAAAGTATCTCATTCTATCAGGCATTCCTGCTGTCCAGTTATCATCGAACGAATTTAAACGTTCACATTCTAACGGCGTTAAAAATCGTTTACGTCCATTTACTTCAACAATGTGAGTACTACGATTCACAGTTCCTTCACTTGTTAACATTGTACGTCCTGGTCCATCTAACTCATCTGTTGGCGACATACCACCTTCAGAGAAAATGTATTTATGACCATTTGCTGATGTTCTTTCTATTTTCTTCGGCCCTCGTAAATATGCAAATTTCTCCACTGCAGATTCAGATAAGTAATACTTCTCTTCTACTTCCGATTCATCTAAAAGGATATCTTTTAGTGGAATAAACTTTTCATTTAACACTTCTGTATGAGCAGTTAATATATTATTTCCAATCATAATACCTGCTGTATGAAAACCAAATGAAAATTCATCAGATATTTGTAGGATATCCCGAGGTAATAGAACGGTACTTAATCTATCTTTATATGGCTCTCGTTTAACAGGAAATGTTTTTGCAAAGAATCCTTCCTTAAATACAATTTCATCCGGTGAAAAACTAGACTGACGACTTGCTAAATCCAAATGATCTTTATACGCAAAGATAAATACTCTTCTACGTTTTTGAGCAGCACCATATTCTGCTGCATTGATAACACGCCACTCAACTATGTAATTCAAATCACGGAATGTAGCAAGCATAATAGCAAAATCACGTCCACGCTGTTTTGAGGGTGATTTTAATAGTCGATCAACATTTTCGAGTAATACATACTTCGGATGTGAATTTTCTAATACACGTTTAATTTCCCAGAATAGAACACCTTTTTTACCTTCTAACCCCTTCTCGCCAGATAAAGAACGAGCTACTGAGTAGTCTTGGCAAGGAAATCCTCCGACTAACAAATCTATTTCTAAATTAGCAAAATGTTCATTTGGAACAGTGGATATATCTTTGTTACTAAATTCGTCAACTCCTGTCTCAAAATGACTTGCATAACATTCATATGCATGTTGTACTTTACGCGATGGCTCCCATTGGTTAGCCCAGACTGTTTTGAAAACATCTTTGTTCGCTCGTTCCAAACCTAATCGAAATCCGCCAACACCTGCAAATAGCTCGACTACATTTAGTGTCTCACTCATAAGCGAACATCCTTTCTGTTTTTAACTTAATTATAAACAAATTTAATCAATCAATGAAGTTATAAGTATAAAATTTAATAAAATACTGATTAAGTATATAATGATTTCCCTGACAAATGAATGGTAATTTATGTATAATAAGAATAATAGGATTGGGAGGTAATGAAATGTTTGTTTATAACAAAGATATATCAGAAGAGGAATTACTTTCTTATGCAGAACAATTAGAAGGTAAAAAGTTAAAAGATATCGGTGATTTAAATGAAGTAAACAAATGGCTTTCAAAAAGTAAAAATAAAGGTGCGATTGGAAATGCGATTCAAGTTGTTTATTTTGGCATTCCAGCAAACTCCATTAAAGAAGCTGATTTCAACTATCATAATCTCGAACTAAAGGTAACTCCTATTAAAAAGAATAAAAACAAAACATACTCATCAAAAGAGCGTTTAGTTTTAAATATGATAAATTATGAAACGGATTATGTTTTTGAATTTGAAAATAGTCCCTTAATGAAAAAGTCACAACATATATTATTAATTTTCTATTTGCATGAAGAAAATGTTGATGTGCTTGATTATAAAATACTAAAAGCAATAAAATTCACAATACCTCAAGAAGACCTACCTACAATACGTGAAGATTATTATACTATAATCGACAAAATAAAAGCAGGTAAAGCGCATCAAATTTCTGAAAGTGATACAACTTACTTAGCAGCTTGTACAAAAGGCGCTGGTAATGGTAAAGACGAGCGAAAACAACCATTCTCTAAAGAATTAGCTAAACAACGAGCATTTTCATTTAAACAAAAGTACATGACAGTTTACTTTAATTCAATATTTAGTGAACAATCGATGGAAAAACTGAATATGCCTGAAAATATGTCATTCAGTTCTTATATAAATAATATTCTTTCCTCTTATATTGACTTAAAAACTACTGAAATTGAAGAAAAGCTAGGTTATAAACCTACCTATAACATATCAATAGATAAAGCGTATCTACCAAGGTTGGTATCCAAAATTTTTGGTATTGATGGTACAAAGCTTGAAAATATTGAACAGTTCCAAAAAGGTAATGTGAAATTCAAAACAATTCGATTGCGACAAAAAGCAAAAGACAATCAAGATATGTCATGGCCAAATATTGATTTCCATGAAATTTATAGTACGGATTTCGAAGATTCAACATGGTATGAGTGGTTTGCGGAAACGAAATATTTGTTTGTTGTTTTTGAAGATACTGATGAAGGAACTATTCTAAGAAAGCAAATTTTATGGAATGCACCACCAGATATGTTGGAAGCCCTCGAAACATTATATAACCATATTAAGTGGCAACTCCACAATGATGATATTGTAGTTGAAATCACAACAAACTCCAGAGGACAAGAAGTATGGAATAATAACTTACCTGGAAAAGGTTTTGTCCCCTACTTCCAAATTCGCCCTAAAGGGAATAAAGGATCGGAATTCACTACCCTGCCGGATGGAAGGAAGTTTAAGAAGCAGTGTTTATTTTTGAATAAGGAATATTTAAAATCGATTTTATAAAATTAAAAACTGGAGATAATCAAAAGACATTATCTCCAGTATAATATATTTTTACACTTTAGTTCTCGATAATCTCTTTTGTCTATTTATCCCTTTCTCTACTAAACTTTCAGAATTAGGCTATTTGCAACTCCCTATATTTTTAACTATTTAATTACACACTAAAATCAACTTTTCATAAATACTCCTCCATGAATCATCTAATTTCACAGTAAAAACTTCCATTGAAATCCTCTCGCTCCAACTTGATTTAATTGATAATAAAGAACAAATCTTAGAAACAGCTAGGCAATATGCTTAATCTTCAAATAATTAATGAATGTTTATAAATAGCATGTTTTATTGCTACTAGTTTTTTGACTAGTGGCTTTTTTATATTTTGGAATTACACCATATTTAAAATAGAATGATATTTCTTAACATGTTTTGTCTTTTCCTCGAAGTCTACCGAAATCGTGTCTGAGGTAAAGGATGCCACATTGTTGTTGTAGTAGTTTATAGTTTTGTCATTATGAAATTGTTCTGTCAAATGGATCATTCCTTGTTCGTAAATTTCTATATCAATTAATTCATTAAAATTTCTAATCTCCCTTTTAAATTGGGAAAATAGTTAACTTTGTCTAGTCTATAATTAGTAGAATAGACAGGATTTAAAGAGCGAACGTATGTGCTATAATTTATTTGTAATAGTTTGGTAACTCAAGGGTGGTTGGCTTACTCCCAGGAAAGGGGGTGAGGCCTATGACAGTGTTTGAGGCATTGATGTTTGCAGTTTCTTTCGCAACATTGATTGTATCAATACTCATGTCACAAAATAAAAAATAACCCATCCTTGAGTTAGCGGCTCAGATGGGTTACTTAACCTAAAGGGCCAATCCCCCTTGAAGGGACCGACTATTATACTTGACTGCTTGATGCTCAAACATCAGGTAGTCTTTTTTAAATTACGTTTTTATTACCTTTATTATACATAAATTTTAAGGCTTTAACAAGTTGGTCTCATATATCCTTACTCATAAAATAACCCATCCTTGAGTTAGTGGCTCAGATGGGTTACTTCCACAAAACAGCCAACCCCTTGGAGGGACCGACTACTATACTTGACTACTTGGTGCTGGAACATGAGGTAGTCTTTTTTAAATTACGTTTTTTTACGTTCTTATCACCTTTAATATACATAAATTTTAACACTAGTGTTGCATTAATATAATTTCAATATTAAAAACACTCAAAATCTTCACTAATTTTATTTATGGCAAAGAAAAAGTCCTTTATAATGGATAAGTCAGGTGGTAACCCGTCCAAATCCACTAA